>CAMOFU010000075.1 GCA_946613705.1 uncultured Clostridia bacterium | reverse complement strand
TATAACAAATGCCGAAGGGACCCTTGAGATCGGGGGCTGCCGCAGAGGGAAAGGCCATCAGCCCCGAGCCTTTTCCCTTTGCAGCCTGAATTCCACCGAACGTTTAAGGTATCTCAGATAGTCCTCGTCGCGGCACATAGCCTTGCCCTCATCGTCCGAGAGCTTGGCTACGGGTCTGCCGTTCACATACTGGAGCTTTATAACTATGTTGAGCGCCTCTTCATCTGTGTCGTTCGAGCAGAAGGTGCCGATGCCGAACGATACCTTTGACTTGTCCTTGAAATAGTCGTAAAGCTTCTGCGCACGGTCAAAGTCAAGACTGTCGCTGAACAGCAGCAGCTTTGTCATCGGGTCAACGCCGTATTTCTTATAGTGCGCGATGATCTTCTCGCCCCATGCATACGGGTCGCCGCTGTCGTGGCGGACACCTGTGTAGTTGTTCACCATCGAACGGTTGAAGTCGAGCAGGAACAGGTCGGTCGTTACGGTGTCGGTCAGCGCCGTGCCGTTGTCGCCGTCGTATTCGCTGTACCAGTCCTTCATAGCGTAGTAGTTCGTATAGGCAAGGGGGATCTTGTCAATGCCCTGATACATCTGCACGAATTCGTGTGCGTAGGTGCCTATCGGGGTAACGCTGTATTTCATCGCAAGATA
Source organism: uncultured Clostridia bacterium (assembly GCA_946613705.1). Taxonomy (GTDB): domain Bacteria; phylum Bacillota; class Clostridia; order Oscillospirales; family Ruminococcaceae; genus FB2012. Next base: position 9,854 of record CAMOFU010000075.1, on the reverse strand, counting down.
CACGTTCGAGGTGCCGACGCAGTTTTCCGTCTCGGTAACGAGCCTTCTCACCACCTCGTCCTCCCATTCGCGGGAGAGCCTTCTTCGGCAGCCGAATTCCGCGAACCTGAAGGTGTAGGTGCCGTCGTTCATAGCCCTGATCTTTGCATCGAGCCTTTCCTCTGCCGATCTGCGGAGCGCAGCATAGTCATACTTCATTCTGAAATAGACCTCGTTTACTATTTCGAGCAGGTATATCTCAAACTGCATCGCAGAGAAAAGCGGTCCGTTCACCTCGATATACAGCTCGCCGTTATCCTCGAGCCTTATGTCAACATAATCCCTGATCGGCCGCCAGAGCCTGAGAAATTCAACATAGTCGTCCTTGATGAATCTTATCGAGCGCAGATAATCGAGCTCCTCCTTTTTGAACGAGAGGGTGCAGAGGTGGTCTGTCTGCGCCTTTATCTCCTCTGCCATCTCGGGGGTGAATACCACGCCCTTGCTGCGGCACTTGAAGAAATACTGCCCGCAGAGGTCGGTGTGCTTGTGGAATATCACCTGATCCATATTGAATTTGTAAAGATCGGTGTCGAGCAGCGAGATCACTATCGGTTCAAGCTTCATATCCTTTTCCTCCCTTGGTTTTCATATTTTCATATAATATCTATCTGACAGCTTCTCATCGTTTCGAGCGCGGCATCATGCTTTTCGGGAGTTACACCCGCGCAGCAGTCCTCCGCGACTGCGAGCTTCATCTCGGGGAAGCTTGCCTTGAGCAGCAGAGCGTTGCTCACGACGCAGATATCGGTACACAGACCTATCAGCATGATCTCAAAGTCCTCACCGCCCGCAGCCGCTCTTATCAGCTCGGGCAGCCTTACCGAGCCGAAGGTGTTCTTTTCGACGGGCGTATATCCCTTCTCATCGAGCGCCTGCTTTATCTCGCTGTTGAGCTCCCAGCCGTCCGTGCCCTTTATGCAGTGCGGCACGGGGAGCTTTCTGCCCTCGGCGGTATCAAGATAATCCTCAAAGTGAGTATCGAGCGTGGCGAAGATCTCGCCGTCGAACTCCCGTATCCTTCTTGCTGCTGCGGGTATGATCGCGCAGGCCTCGCTGCTGCCCAGAGCCCCGTCCACAAAATCCTTTTGCAGATCGACTGCTATCAAAAATCTTTTCATTGCCTTTCTCCTCCTTATTCCTTTCTTCTGTAAAGCCTCGCGGGGCGGTGACCCTCTCCGCGGACAAATTCATCTGTCTCGGTAACATAGCCGCTTACCATTCTCCTGAAATTTGCAGGCAGCACCGACACGTTCATTATCGTTTCCTGCACCTTCTGGAATGCGGTGAGCGTAAACTTCTCGGGCAGGAAATCGAAGATCGTGTCAAAGCTTTTCGCCGCATGGCGCAGCGAGGTGAGCGCCGCTGCGATTATCGCAGCATGGTCGAAGGCGAGCGAGCCGCTGTCAAGGATCCTGAATTCGCTGCGGCCGAACTGCGTTTTCTCCTCTGTAAGCACGGCGTTCAGCACGGTGTCTCCGTAGGAAAGAGAGAGCAGGTATTCGTCCCTTTCATTGCGGTCAAAGCTGACGATGAACCACTGCGCATCGTCGGCATCGTCCATTCCCACCTGCCTGACCGACTCCTCGCTTATCACCGAGGCATAGGCAGAGGAGATTATCCAGCCTCTCGGGTCGCGGTCGGGAGCGCTGAACACACCTACGGGCATCAGTGAGACGGGGAGCACATCGGTTTCCTCCTTTATCTCGCGCAGGGCGCACTGCTCGATAGTTTCGCCCTTCTGCAAAAACCCTCCGGGCAGAGCCCACATACCCTTGAACGGGTGCCCGCCGCGCTTTACGAGCAGCAGACGCAGCTTGTTCTCCTTGTTGCGGCGGTAATCCGTCTTGTCCTCCGAGCTTATCATGAAAGCTGCAACGTCCGCCGTGACGGACGGCCTTTCGTAATCGGAAAGCTTATAGGACGATAAAAAATCCTTTTCAGTGTCCATCAGCATCGCCTCCTTTGTTATTTCTATTATGATAATAACACAAAAGCAATAAGATGTCAAGGGGTTTTTGAAAAAAATTCAAAAAAACAGGCGCGAGGCGCAGAGAACGCTTCGCGTCGGTGTATAAGGCTGCCCGATCTGTCAGAGCAGCCTTCCGAGCTCGTCGGCAAAACGCTGCGGATGCTCGGTTATGAATTTGTGTGTGCTGTCGGTAAATCCGACCGCCCCGAACGGGCAGCGGGCATTCTCTCTGTACCATTCGGCAAGCTCGGGACGGAACAGCGACCCCGGAACTGCATAGAAATAGGTCAGGGGTACGTTTATCCTGCCGATGACCTCTCTGTTGTCCTGCGCTCTGAGCGAGACTGCCAGCTGCCGCAGTATATCGGTGTCGTAGCCGCTCAGCTTCGCTTCGAGCCTGTTTCTGAGCTCCTCCTCGGAAAGCTCTGCGAGTGCGGGAGATACACCGAGCATGAACTCCTTGTACAGGGTGATGAAATCCTTGTCTGTCTCTCTCAGCAGCCGCTCTATCATCTCTCTGCTTGTACGCAGCCCGAGCTGCCAGCTGTCATCATTGAGCAGCTTCGGCGGCATATCGCAGAGCACGACCTGTCTCAGCGCAGAGCAGCCGTACTCGCGGATATAGGTCATCGCTGCCGCCGCACCCATCGACCAGCCGACAAGGGTAACATCGGTCAGCTCCAGCCCGTTTATCAGCTCATTGAGATCGGACGCGAGCGTTTCCAGCGTTACAGGCTCGCCGCCCGCGTTCCTGCTCCCGCTGTGTCCCCTGTGATCGTAGCTGATGCACCGCGCCTTGTCCTTGAGCAGCTTTATCGGCTCCCCGTACATGGCGCGGCTGCTCGACCAGCCGTGCAGGAACACCGCGGTGCTGCCGCTGCCTGTATCCTCGTAACACAGCTCCATGCCGTTTTTCAACTTAAAATAACTCATATCCCTTTTCCGTTTCACTTTCGTTGTGTGATGTGTCTGTATGCGCGGTCGGTCTGAACGAGCGTGCATCCGTATTTTATTTTACCATATATATTTGATGCATATCCAGTTATTTGTGTATAATTTACAAATCGTTTTCATTTTGGCGGATTTTACTTGAAAACGGGGTGCGATAGTGGTACAATTAAATAAAAAGTCAAAAAAAGTATAATAAAGTATAATAAAGACGAAAGGACGGACTATATGAAATACTATCCGCTTACCGCGGCGCAGAATATGCACTACCGCTGGATACGCGAGTACGGCACACAGCAGGTCTCGGGAGTGAGCATAGTCGCATCTATGAAGGCACCTATGGATCTCAAGCTGCTGAAAAGATGCGTGCTCGAGGAGTACCAAAGGTACGGCTGTATGCGGCTGCAATTCACAAAGCCCGACAAAAACGGCGAGATAAAGCAGTATCTTTCAAGCAGGATACCCGAGGATATCAAAACTGTCGATCTGACCGACAAGGGCTCTCTTGCCGAGGCTGATGCCGTGATGCAGCAGTGGGCATACAAGACCTTTGACGGCGACAACATACCGATGTGCGAGATCTTCATAGTCGTTCTGCCCGAGGGCTACCGCGGGCTGTTCGTGCATATGGATCACCGCCTTGTCGATTCAAGCGCCCTCGGCGTAATGGTCTCGGACATATTCAAGCTTTATATGCACTACCAGTACGGTGCCTCCATGCCTGCCGAGTGTGCGGATTTCAGGAAGGTGCTCGAACGCGACCTTGCCCGTGCGGGCGACCCCAAGCGCTTTGAGAAGGACAAGCGCTTCTGGAAGGAGCATTTTGATGCTTACGGCGAGCCGCTCTATTCGGACATACAGGGCTGCGGCGTGCTCGAGGAGGCAAGGCGGCTCCACGGCGACCCGAAGCTGCGCGCAGCGGATATCGAGCGCAGGGAGCTTTTCGTGACGGTCAAGGACCATTATCTTGAACCAAAGCCGTCAAGGAGGCTGTTCAACTTCTGCACCGAGCACAATGTTTCGATGACCAATCTTATCCTGTTTGCGATGCGCACATATCTCTCGAAGGTGTGCGGCGGGCAGGAGGATATAACGATAGAGAACTTCATCTCCCGCCGTTCCACTCACGACGAGTGGTCGAGCGGCGGCAGCAGGACGATAATGTTCCCCTGCCGAACGATCATAAAGCCCGACACGGAATTTCTCGATGCGCTGTATCTGATACAGCAGACACAGAACATGATCTATATGCACGGCAGCTATGACCCCGCATTGATATACGAGGAGGCAAGGCGCCGCTACGGCACCCCCGAGGACACGGGATATGTGAGCTGCTATCTGACCTATCAGCCGATGATGACCTACAGCACGAGCGACAAGCTCAAAAAGATACCGATGCATATAAACTGGTTCGCAAACGGTGCAGCCACCAAGAAGATGTATCTCACGGTATCGCCCAACGAAAAGGGAGAGCTGAAATTCTCGTTCCATTATCAGACGGTCAGACTGACAGAGCATGATATCGAGCTTATGTATTATTATATGATGCGGATACTGTTCATGGGCATAGAGGATTCACACATCACGGTCGGAGAGATGCTTGAAAAGGCATGATTTGAGATAACGGATAAAAGCTGTCCGGGAAAGGGAAGATTATGGAAGAAAGATTCAAGGAGATACTCGCGCAGTACACCTCTCTTACAGTGGAGGAGATCACGGAGGAGACACGCTTCCGCGATGATATGGAGCTGAGCTCGCTCGATTTCATGACGCTGCTCGGTGAGGTGGAGGACGAGTTCGATATCGAGTTCGAGGAGACGGATTCGGTGGGTCTGTTCACCTTCGGCGATGCTGTGAAGCTGATAAGGAGGAAGATGGGCGATGAGTGAGCTTATATGTGAGGTCATCAGAAGGAGCTGCGTTGATTTTGCGGATATCCCCGCAGTGAAATGGACTGAGAAAAAAGAGATAAAGGAACGCAGCTACAGAGAGCTGGGCGAGAATGTAACGCTTCTGCGCAAGGGACTGCTTGCCGAGGGCTTCGGCGGCAGCAGGATAGCCTTCATCGGCGCGAGCAGCGTATGGTGGGTAGAGAGCTATCTCGGTGTCGTTACGGGGAATATGACTGCGGTGCCGCTGGATATCGGTATGCCCGCGGCAGAGCTGGCAGAGCTTATCGTCCGCTCCGACAGCACGGGGCTGTTCATTGATGCGGCAAAGAAGGAGCTTATCCCCGAGCTGAAGTCACTTTGCCCCGCACTGAGGCAGGTCTGGGTGATGCAGGGCGATGCCGAGGGTGCTGAGAGCCTTGATGCTCTTAAAGAGAAGGGCAGCAGCTATGAGGGCGATGCCGAACCCGCAAGAGACGATACGGCAATGATAATATTCACCTCGGGCACCACGGGCAAGAGCAAGGGCGCTATGCTCACGCAGCACAATCTTGCAGAGAATCTGGAGGCTATGTCGTTCTCGTCTAAGCCGGGGGTAACGCTGCTGAATGTGCTGCCGATACACCATGCCTTCTGCCTTGTGATGGACTGGCTGCGCGGCTTTGACAAGGGTGCGGTCATCTGCGTGAACGACAGCATGATGCATATGGTGCGCAATATGAACCTCTTCAAGCCGCAGTCGATGCTGATGGTCCCGCTGATGATAGAGACACTGCTCAAGAGGATAGATGCGATAAAGGAGCCGATCTCCCCGAAGGAGGCGGCACAGAGGGTCTTCGGCGGAAGGCTTCGCTACATATTCTCGGGCGGCGCACATCTTGATGACTATTATCTCGAGAGATTCAAGGAGTTTGACATAAAGATACTCGAGGGCTACGGAATGTCCGAATGCTCTCCCGTCATCAGTGCGAATACTCCCTTGGCGTACAAATACGGCTCGGTAGGAAAGCCGCTGCCGAATGCAGAGGTAAGGATATCCGAGCAGGGCGAGATACTTGTGCGCAGCTCGAGCGTGATGAAGGAGTATTACAAAATGCCCGAGGAGACTGCTGCGGCGCTGGAGGGCGGCTGGCTGCATACGGGTGACAAGGGCTATCTGGACGAGGACGGCTTCCTGTTCATCAACGGAAGGATAAAGAACCTGATAATCCTTTCAAACGGCGAGAACGTATCGCCCGAGGAGATGGAGAACAAGCTGGGCGTTTATCCGCTGATAGGAGAGGTCGTGGTCATCGGAGAGAGCAACGGGCTCACCGCGATAGTATATCCCGACCCCGATGCGGTCAAGGCAGGCGGGCTCGATGACGAGGGCATCAGGAGCGGGATACAGAGCTGTCTGGACGAATACAACAAGACCCAGCCCACCTACCGCCATATAGTAGGACTGAGGCTGCGCGAAACACCGTTCGAGAAGACCGCTTCCCGAAAGATCAAGCGCGACAAGGTATTACAGTAAACTATCGGTCCCACAGTCGGTCAATGAGCTGTGGGGCTGTTTTTTTCGGAGGGATAGATATTGAAAAAGGCTTTGAGGCTGCTGCTGCGGGAGCCGATGCTCACCGTTTCGGCGGCTGCGGCTGCGGTGTCGCTGTTCATCACTCCTCCGAGCACGCAGCTGCTGAGGGATATAGACTGGCGCACGCTCGGAACACTGCTGATGATGCTGTGTGTGCTGGAGGGCTTCAAGCAGGAGAACGTGCTCTTCCCGCTGGTGAGGCTGTCGCTCAGGACAGGGACTATGGCGGGGCTGTCGCTGTTTTATATCTTCGGGGTGTTCTTTTCGTCGATGTTCGTCACGAACGATGTCTCGCTCATGATCTTCGTGCCGCTGACGATCTTCACCTTCCGCGGAGGGAACAAGGAGAGGTATATCCTGCCTGTGATAACGCTGGAAAACATCGCCGCTGTCAGAGGCTCGCTGCTGACACCGTTCGGCAGCCCGCAGAACCTGTTCCTGTACAGCCGCTACGGGATAAGTGCGGGGCGGTTCATGCTGCATATGCTGCCGCTGTGTGCGGGGTCGGCTGTGCTGCTGGTGATATTCGTGCTGGTGCTCTACCGCCGCGGACTGCATGAGCGGATAGAGCTTGACCGCTCGCAGACGGGCGGCAGCACAGGCAGAAAAAGCCCGCTGTATCTGGGACTGTTCGTGCTGGTGATAATCACGATCGTCAGCCGCACAGAGCTCTGGTGGGCGGCTGTCATCATAGTAGTGGGGGTCATAGCCGCCGCCGACAGGAGGCTGCTTCTGAAGGTCGATGGGGTGCTGCTGCTGACATTTCTGTTCTTCTTTGTGTTCTCGTCGTCTGTCGCTGCCAATGAGCGGATAGCGGGATTTCTCGGCAGCGCGGTCGCGGGGCGGGAATACTGGTGGGCGATAGGGCTAAGCCAGGTGATCTCGAACGTGCCCGCTTCTATCGTGCTGTATCCTTTTTCGCAGAGCAATGCGGGGCTGATCTACGGCGCAGATACGGCGGGGCTGTGCTCGCTGATAGGCTCGCTGGCATCGGTGATAAACTACAGGCTGTACGTCCGCGAATACCCCGAAGGCGGCAGGAGCTTCATAAAGGTGTTCACGCTCATAAGCTGGGCATTCTTTATCATCGTCGTGATCCCTGGGTATCTGCTGTCCTCGTGGGAGATGTGAGCTGTCTGCCCGTCAGGCTGCCTCGGCAGAAAAATGTCCCTTTCAATAATATTTCGGATATTGCTGCTGTGAGATTGCATTCGGCAGCGGGATATGGTATGCTGTTATTGGAGACTATGATCGGCGGCAGCCTTATGCAGGAGGAGAAAAGCTGTGAAGAATGATTATTTGAAACTATTTGAGGACGCAGCAAGAATATTTGAGAACGCAGGCGATAACGCTGCTGACAAGCCCGAAGAGAACAGGAGGGAGCTCAGGACACTGATAGACCCGACGGCAGATAATACCGAGTACGGGCTGCGGCTGACCGAGATGCTCAGGGAGCTGGGCGTGGAGCAGACCGAGCTTGCAAGGGCGATAGGAGTGGACAAGAAGACGATCCAGCGCTACCGCGAAGGTCTGAATGCCAAGCCGATCAGACCCGAGGTAAAGGACAGCATCAACCGCGCCCTGAACGAGAAATACTTTTACAAGGGCTATGAGCATATGCCGACAAGGACGTTCGGAGAGCTCTTTGCCGAGCTCTGGGAGGAGTTCCGTACAGAGATCACTCAGGAGGAATTTGCGCAGAGAGCGGGCTTCGGCAACCAGAGCAGCATAAGCGGCATAATAAGAAAGGAAAACTTAGTTTATTCTACAAAGGCGCAGTATGATCTTCTTACGGTGTTCTATGAGCTGTGCCGCAGAAAGGCAAGCTGTTATTTCGTCGATCGGCCCGCAAAGCTGGCAGTATTCACCGACCACCGCGAAACTGCCGAGAGGCTGCACAGGCTGCTTTTCGGTCCGTCAGCTTTGTTTGACCCGTTCAGGGAGGAGAGCAGCGGCAGATACGAGCGCTCGGTCGGCGTGGTGGACACGGTGATAGATTATCTTATCACGCTGCCGCACAACGCACGGGAGCTGATACTGCGCTGTCCGCTGGCATTTTTCGATACCATGTCAATACCCGCCTTTTATCATTCGGGCAGCAGCTATATAAGCGCCCGTGAGCTGACAGAGCGGTTCAGGCAGATACCCGTCCGTCAGCGCGGGAGCTTTTACAAGGGTCTGAAGCAGCTGGCAGCGGAGAATGACGTGTTCGGCTATGACAGCAGCGACAGCGGCAGGCTCTGCTTTGAGCTCGTGACGCAATACCGCGCTATGATGAGCAGCGCCGCAGAAAGGGGCATTGCCGACCCTGCGGGCATCAGTCTCTATTCATCTGCCCGTGACCCGATCGGTGAGGGGATAGACAGCTTCCGCGCGGCAGAGGACAGGAACGGCAGCACCGATACCGACAAGCTGCGGCACCGCTTTGAGGCGGTCATCAGCGCGTTTGACGAGCGCTGCCTCAAAAGCCTTTCACAGCAGACGGTCACCGACAGCATAATTGACGACATAGTGTTCCGCCTCGGTATGAGCCCGTTCGAGTGGCATCTGTGGATGATATGCTCAGCCTGTATCTGCATTGCGCACTGCCAAAACGAGATAGAGGCTCTGTTCAACAGGCCGACGGCGGAGCGCGGGCTTGCGGCACTGACAGAGCATATCATGGGAATGCCCTTTGAGGATCTGGAAAGGCTCTGCCTGAACCCGATGTACTACTTTGACTCGCTGGCTCTCAGCCGTATCACCGAGGACGGGAGCGGGGCAAGGGTAAGCTATCTGAGCTGCGGGAGATTCTTCGAGTGCTACGAGAGGCTCACGGCAGAGGAGAAGGAGCGTTACAGGGAAAAGCTCGGGCTTATCAGAGATCTGACGGACGAATACGGCGGCTATCCCGTGATATGCAGCTACTACGACGGCGCTGAGGAGATACCGCTTTACGGCGACCGCCGCTCGCAGGAAAAGGCGGTATCGGACTTTCTGTTCGGGCTTGACAGATATACCTCGGCGGACATCGGGGCGTATGAGGAGCTTGCGGGATACGTCATAGACGATATAGAGGTAAAGCTGGGACTGAACAGGGAGCAGTGGGATATCTGGTGCCTGGCGGTCGGGACGGTGTACAATCAGAGTGTGATCGGCAGCGGCACGTCGTATACGGAGCTGCCCTTCGATGTGATGGAGCAGATAAAGTGAATACACAAAGAGCAAAGAGCAAAGAGCAGAGAAAACGCTCTCTGCTCTTTTTTGTCTTTTGTCCGATCGAAAATATTGCCCGAGAGGACAATTCCGTTTCAGGCACAAAAATGTCTCTTTGAAAAATAAATCAAACAAGTCGCAGAATGTGTGTACTGCCGCTGCCGAGTGTGGTATACTGAGATCACAGCAAAGGCAAGGCGGTCGGGCCCGACGCCTTCACCAAGAACAAGAACAA
>CAMOFU010000074.1 GCA_946613705.1 uncultured Clostridia bacterium | reverse complement strand
TGTCCGTATCGGACGGCACTGTGGTCACAGCCTCGGTCTGTGTGGGAGCTGTGACGGCTTCGGTCGTTTCGGCTGCTGTCGTTTCGGCTGCTGTCGTCTCGGTCGCTGCCGAAGCAGTTTCAGCCGCAGTCGTCCGAGAGACTGCCGCACTGTCTGAGCCGACTATAGCCGTACCGCAGCCCGACAGCAGCAAGCACGCGGCTGTTGCCGCAGAAAGCATTTTCTTCATCTGCGAAAACTCCTTTCAGAAAGCATGGCTGCCGCTGCGCTTTGCCTCACTTATCCAGCCTTTCGATCTGGAAGCAGAGCTGCGAGGTGAGGACTATCTGGCTGCGCAGATCCCATCCTTCGATCTCGCCAAGTTCCTTTATCAGCCTGAATGATGCGGTGTGTCTGAAATCGCTGTTGATGCTCCCGATATTCACATACTCATCGGAGGATTCATTGCTCATGATACGGGTGCAGTCCTCCGCATCTTCGGCCTTTACGAACCTCCCGCAGGGCACGAGCTCGGTACGGAGCTTGTCCGAGATCAAAGCATCATATCCCTTGGTCACGGAGGTGAAACCGCCTGCCTCCTTCAATGCCTCTGCCATCGCATTGAGCCTTCTCTGTCCGTCGCTGACACCCGACCTGTTGTGCGAGCAGCAGAGGTAGACCCTCCTGCGTCCGCTTTCCGAGATCAGCCGCTCAAGGCCTTGACACAGCGCGGTGAACACCCTGCTGTCAAGCTCGTTGAAAAGCTTCGGGAACATCAGTATGAGCGGAGCACTGTCATTGCCGCGCACCCTGTCGGCAAGAGCGGCATATGTCCCGCTGCCGCAGAGATCGCCCTTCATAAAGCCGAGCTGTTCAAACAGCCTGTCTGTGAACGGTGTGCGGCTGTCGATGAACCTCTCCCACTCAATGCGGTCTATGCCCGTATAGCGGAGCCTTCCGCCGAAGCCCACAGCATCGGAGCAGGCGGCATATCCCGCGCCCCAGCCGTCGATGAACGAGCCGCAGCCGAAGGAAAGTATATCAGCACCGCTGCCGTCAAGCCCCGATCCTGCAATGTCGTTCAGCACTATACTGTACATAATATTGTACTCAAACGCATAGGCGGGGGCATATCGGCAGAAGTATATCATGCGGTCGGTGCTGCGGGAATAATCGACCGATCTCGGGTCGGTATAATTGATAGTTGACCCTCTCAGTGTATCCTTTGCAGCGCCAAGCTCTGCCCATGCACAGGTCAGCAGCCTGTTGTAGGCGGACATCAGCACACTGTGCATATTAACCGCAGAGGTGTCAAAGTGTACCCCGCTGTCCGTATTTCGGGCGAGCCGCTCGGCAACCGTGTCCATTTCATTTGCGGTGCTGCCGTTGTCGGGGATACGCAGCATCAGCTTCTCATCGCCGAGCACTTCTGCAAAGAATCTGTCCTTTTCGCGGTCGCCCCGCTGTGTCTCCTCAAGGTCGCCTCCGAACCTGTGATAGCTGCCATCGACCTCTATCGCCAGCAGCAGGCGGTCGCCCGAGCATACTGCAATATCGATCCTGCGCTCCTTGCTGAGCCCGCTCTCCTTGCCGTCGGGCAGGGCTATGCTCGTCATCGGCAGCTCTCTTGCTATATAGCAGTCCTTATTGAAGATCACCTTCCAGAGGTTGTCATACACACACATTTCGGGAGCCGAGCCCCTGCCGCTGTCGCCCGTTCTGTACAGTATGCGGCAGGACACCTTATCGTCGAATACGGAAGCAGCGGCGATCTTCTCAAAGCAGCCCTCTCCGCCATTTTTATACATATATTTCAGCAGCCTGTAAACATAAAGGTCATTCTCCGCGCTGCTCCTTTGTATATCGTCATCCAGCCAAGCCGAAATTATGCTCTTCTTTTTGCGGAATCCATCGGGCAGCCATGTGGCAGAGGTCACAACGGTAAGCTCCTTCTTGGCTCTTGATACCGCAACATTCACAAGGCACTTTCTCTGTCCCCACGGATATCTGCCGTTTACGCTGAACTGATCCTCGATATTCAGCAGATAGACGATATCATAGCCCCTGCCCTGCGCCTTATGTATACTCAGCTCGAATATCCTGCATTCACTGAGCTCGTCATCATCATCAAGCTCAAGCTCCAATGTGCCGAGCTGCTGTTCAAGCTCACTCACTGCATCCGTCAGCTCTGCCCTGAGTGCTGCAAGCGGTGCGCGGAAGGCACAGAGTATCCCGACCGAGGGCATGGAGCCGTCTGCGGTATAGCTCCCGATCAATCTCGCACGCAGGCGCGGCCATTCCTCGTCCATGAATATCCTTACCTGCTTGATGTTCTGTCTGGTAACGCCGTCCATGTATGCCGACTCGAAATAATCCCCCTCGTACCAGAGTGCCCTGAGCGGGAAACCCTCTCCCCTGCTCCTTATCACCATATCCACGTCTTTATATACATACTCGGCGCAGAAACCGAAAATAGCGGGGTGGCAGCGGAAGTGCTCGTTGAGAGTCACCCGCGGCGCATCGGCGAATACAGACTGTGCCGTTTCGAGGAAGCTGCGGCCGTCCACCTTACGGATATCGAAGCCCTGCTCCGTGCTGTAGCTGTCGTTGATATCCGAAAAGGCATCTGCATCTATAACGGGCGGCAGCTGCTCGTCATCGCCGATGAGCACGATCTGCCTGCCCCTCGCAAGCGCCGCCAGTCCGAGCAGTATATTCACCTGCGAGCATTCGTCTACGATCACAAAGTCAAAGCTGCCGTCGAACTGTCTCTTGTCATACAGGCGCTTCACAGAATGTATAGTTGAAAGGCAGAACGGGAACTGCCGCATATGCTCCGCAGTGCAGATCAGATTGGATCTGCCCGCAGTTGTGAACATTCTGTCGATCAGATCATTTCTCTCATCGTCCGTGAGCTGCGGCGCTATCTGCTTCATTCTGCCGCTGCGCAGTCTTTTCTCCCACGAGCGGCGGGCATTAGAGTTGCCGAGCTCGGCAGTGACACCGAAAAGCCCCTCGCATATGGGGTCCGTGCTGCGGTCGGCATCTATCTTGTCGATGATGTTTTTCAGCGCCTCGGCATTGCCCGACACGACTGCGACCCTCGGCACAGCTCCGCCCGGTCTGAGTCCGTGCAGCACCGAGAGAAGATTGAGTATCATATCCGTCTTGCCCGTTCCCGGAGGGCCCTGCACAAACGATACCTTGTAGTTCAGCGCATTGAGTATCGCCGTGATCTGATTCTGATACGGCGGTCTGACACGGCTCACATACGGCTCTATATCCTCGGGCTCATAGCCGTGAACTCTGTTATCGGGCAGCCGTCCCGACCGAATGAATGCTCTTACAAGCTCATTGCTCACAGTCGGCCCCCAGCAATCGGGCTTGAAAACATCAGCGAATGAATACGGCGACAGATCGTTGTTTTCATCATCGGGGTTTTTCACCTTTTCTGCTTCTCTGTAGTAATCGTACAAGCTCATGTCATTCTCCTCCGTCAAAAAAACTCAGCTGCTGAATGCTGTCTTCGTGCGGCAGCTTCAGGCTCTTTACAGGTCTGTCTGTGATCTTGTCGCAAGTCTCGTCAACTCTGCCGCACAGCAGCGGCGAGTCGGGCGAATATTCCTTCATACGCTCGCGCACGGTATTCGGGCGGAAGTTGGCATAGCAGTAAACGCAGCCGTGCGGGCAGGTATCGTATGTGCCGATATCCTCGCACTTTATGCACCCGCAGAACTCCCGCTGCCCGTCGGGTCTTGCCTTTATCCTGCTGCCTGTTATCCGCTCGATCAGTGCGGCATCTATGCAGCTGTTATGCTCTATACCGTAGCTTTCAAGGCTGATCCTCTCGGCGCAGGTGGCAAGCTTCATGCCGCAGTCGGCAGCAACGGAGCACATTCCCCGCAGAAAACGGTCAAGCTCTTCACCGCCGAGCTGCCTGTGACCGAGGCGGTCAAGGCTCGCACCGTTCTTCTTCGGATAAACGTCCACAAAGCTGAACACGCACTTTTCCGTATGACCCCTGAGTCTTTGGGCGTAATAGCGCAGGCAGTCAAGGTGCCACTCGGGGGTGTACCTCGGTGTGAACATGATCGGGTCGTACCGCCAGATCACCCGCTCGCTGCCTATCCTGCGGGCAAGCTCCGTAAATGTGTCCAGCCGCTGCTCGGGCGGCGGAAGGTTCGGCTCTGCATCAAAGCCGTAGCCGTTCAGCGTAAACTGGAAATAATAGTCATATCCTTCGAGCTCGTCCAGCCTTGCGAGCATAGGCGCGGGATCCTTCGTCCAGAACACTATGCAGTCGGTCACATCGGGTGTTATCCTTATGCGGCTCACCTGATGCGGATTGGTGGGGTTCCTCACCATCAGGAAGCCCTCTCTTATCCGTCTGAAAAACCAATCGGAATAAAACGCAGGGATATCCGTCCTGCGGCTGACGCTGAGTATCATATCTCACCCCTCCGTTCTGCCATGGAATTATCGGTAATGCAAAACAAGCAGTCCAAAAATTCGGACTGCTTGCGGATCGTCATATGCTGTCGTGGAACGTCCTTGATATAACGTCGTCCTGCTGCTCCTTGGTGAGCTTCACAAAGTTCACCGCATAGCCCGACACTCTTACTGTCAGCTGCGGGTACTTCTCGGGGTGAGCCTGTGCATCGAGCAGTGTCTCCCGTGTGAAAACATTCACATTCAGGTGATGCCCGCCCTTTTCAACATATCCGTCGAGCAGCTCAACAAGATTGTCTATCTGCTTTTCATTTGGTATATTATTAGCCATCTCGGTGCTCCTTTCATTCGTCCTCGTCTGTCAGCTCGGTGGGCTGGGCGCAGGCTCCTGCCTTTCCGCAGTCGCTCGTGCTGTAGCGGTTCACCTTTATACCGTCCTCGTTCTCGTCAATGTCGATCGTAAGATGCCCGCTTCCCTGCTCCATAAGCAGATCTATCATCGAAACGAGCTCGTCGAGCTCGCCTTCCTCATCGTCTCTTGTAACAAGCATTCCCATCAGTCTTCAAACTCCTTTGCTATCGACTCGATATCAATATCGCCGACAAACACCTGCTGATCCTTGCCGAGAGCATCGGGCACGATAGAGAAGGTGTTCGATATGCCGTCCTGAGCATTTCTCCACGGCAGCTTTGCGACCGATGAAAGCGATGCGAGCGCACCGTGCGAATCTCTGCCGTGCATCGGATTGGCACCGGGGGCGAGCGGCACACCTATCTTTCTTCCGTCGGGAGTAGAGCCCGTCTTCTTGCCGTAGACCACATTTGATGTGATAGTCAGTATCGACATAGTCGGCACGCTGCTGCGGTAGGTGTGGTGCTTTCTGATCTTGTTCATAAAGCGGCTGACGATATCAACAGCGATCTTATCCACGCGGTCGTCGTTATTGCCGTATTTCGGGAAATCACCCTCGACCTGATAGTCAACGACAACTCCGTCGTCATCGCGTATACATCTTACCTTGGCATACTTTATAGCCGAGAGCGAATCCGCCACTACCGACAGTCCCGCGATGCCTGTTGCGAAATACCGCTTGACATCTCTGTCATGCAGTGCCATCTGTATCTTCTCATAGCAGTATTTGTCGTGCATATAGTGAATGATATTCAGGGTGTTCACATACAGCTCTGCGAGCCACTCCATCATATCGTCGTACTTCTCCATTACATCGTCAAAGTCCAGATATTCGCCTCTCACGCGCCTGTACTTGGGGCCGACCTGTATCTTCAGGCGCTCGTCAACACCGCCGTTTATAGCGTAGAGCAGGCACTTCGCAAGGTTAGCCCTCGCGCCGAAGAACTGCATCTCCTTTCCGACACGCATCGAAGAAACACAGCAGGCGATCGCATAATCGTCGCCGTGAGTCTCTCTCATCAGGTCGTCGTTCTCATACTGTATCGAAGAGGTCTTAATGGACATCTTAGCACAGTAGCGCTTGAAATCGGGCGGCAGCTTTGAGCTCCAGAGCACTGTCATGTTCGGCTCGGGCGCGGTGCCGAGATTATCGAGAGTATGCAGATATCTGAACGAATTCTTCGTCACCATCGGTGTGCCGTCGATGCCGACACCGCCGATAGACTCGGTCACCCACGTCGGGTCGCCTGAGAAGAGCTGGTTATACTCGGGAGTACGCGCGAACTTGACGAGCCTGAGCTTCATAATGAAGTGGTCTATCAGCTCCTGCGCCTCCTGCTCGGTGATAAGGTGCCTTTCAAGGTCACGCTGGATATAAATGTCAAGGAACGTCGAGGTCCTGCCCAGTGACATGGCCGCGCCGTTCTGCTCCTTGACCGCCGCAAGATAGCCGAAGTAGAGCCACTGCACGGCCTGCTGCGCATTCTTGGCGGGACGCGAGATATCCATTCCGTAGATCCTGCCCAGCTCCTTGAGCTGTTCGAGCGCCCTCACCTGCTCGGCAAGCTCCTCACGCAGACGGATATTCGGCGAGGTCATTCTCACGAGCGAAGTAGCAAGCTGGTTCTTCTTGTCCTCGATCAGCAGATCGACACCGTAGAGCGCCACCCGCCTGTAGTCGCCGATTATACGTCCTCTGCCGTAAGCATCGGGCAGGCCCGTGATGATCGCGGACTTCCTTGCAAGGCGCATCTCGGGAGTATAGACATCGAACACGCCCTGATTATGTGTTTTTCTGTATTCGGTAAATATCTTCACTACCTCGGGGTCAACGGTATAGCCGTTCTGGGTGCAGGCATTCTGCGCCATCCTGATACCGCCGAATGGCTGCAGCGAGCGCTTGAAGGGCTTATCTGTCTGCAAGCCGACTATCTTCTCGAGATCCTTGTTGAGATACCCCGCAGCGTGAGAGGTGATGGTAGAAACTATCTTCGTATCCATTTCGAGCACGCCGCCCGCTTCTCTTTCCTGCTTTGCCAGCTCCATGACCTGAGCCCACAGCTTCTTCGTGGCCTCGGTAGGGGGAGCAAGGAAGCTGTCGTCGCCGTAATAGGGGGTATAATTCTTCTGTATAAAGTCTCTGACATCTACCTGTATCTTGCTCCACCTTCCCTTGGTGAAGCCCTCCCACTCGCTCATCTGTTCGCCGAACATACACACCAGTCCTTTCATCTGCGGTGATGCGATACCGCCATACACTATATATAGTGCTGCGAAACAATTCCGCTACAACATATTAACCTAAGTATATGATAACACATCTATCCTCAATAGTCAATGACAATTGCATAAAATTAAAACATACGATTTATGACAAATCTATACACTTTAACTATCCGCTGTCTGCGCACATAAAAACCCCTCCCGCGGCACAGGTCCGAGGGAGGGGCGGGATAACACGGGTCACATTTCAAGCGTAAGGTTATTGAGCCCGAGCGAGTTTACATAGTTCGCGCGTTTCACGAGCTTCATGACCATTCGCAGACCGATATGAGCAACAGGGTCGTCATCGGCGTGGAGCTCCATATACTTCACGGGGTCGAACGAACTGCAATTGTCGCGTATACGCAGGGAAGGAGAATCGCCGCGGAGCATCACCCTGATATCTATGCTGTTGGAATGCCCCTGCTTGAAACCGTAGTGGACGATATTGTTCGACATCTCCTCGATCGAGAGAGCGATCAGCTTGCTCACCTTGGGAGCGATGCCGTGCTCGATGCAGAAGACCGAAGCCTGCTCTGATATCCCGACGATCTGCGACTCATCGGTGATCGACTGCTCAAAGCAATTGCTGTCCGAGACTCCGAATCCCTCGGGCAGCAGGGCAAATGCCTCGGCAGTAAAGGAAACGCCCTTGTTCTTCGCGGATACATAGGCTATTATTGCGATAAATGTCAGGCTCTCGCCCGTAACGAATCCGAGCCACACACCCGTCACTCCCGCAAAACGGCTGATAACAAATGCAGAAAGCGCTGTGAGGGCAAAGTTCTGGAACACGGATATAGTCATCGTGAGCCCGACCCTTTCGATGCCCTGATAGAAATTCTTGAAGTTGGTATTGAGCACACAGGGAACGATCGAGAGGACGAACAGCCGCAGTCCCCTTACAGCGAACGCGGAAGCGTCCCTGTTCTCCTCGGAAACGAACAGCATGACCAGCGGCTTTGCCGCCAGAAAGATAGCGACCGTCACTACCGCGCATATCACCACTCCGTAGAGCGTCATCGTCTTAACAAGGGTCTTCAGTGCGGACCTGTCAGCATCGCTGTAGAAGATCGAGGACAGTGTCAGCGCGACCGAAGCAACGCCCGAGCTGAACGCATAGCATATATTCCCGACTGTAGACACTACCATATAAGATGCGACCGCGACATTTCCGCCTGTGCTTTGCAGCAGCTTGTTCAGCACGAGCGTGAGCAGCACGAGGCTGATCTGATTGATAAGCGTCGGCACTCCGTCCGCAAAAAGTCTCAGGCAGGCCTTGCGGGTAAACAGCTTGGGTCTGAGCTTAAAGATGCAGCTTTTCTTGAAGAAGTAAGCAACACCTATAACGAATGCGATATAATAGCTCAGCGACGAAGCCAGTCCCATTCCGAAGGTGCCCTTCTTGAACACGAACACATTGAGCAGGTCGAACGCGACATCGCCGACTGTCATTGCAGCGACCGCAACGACCAGACGTATCCTGCTGCCCGACATCTGCATATACGGCACCATTATCTGTGCTGCCATAAATGCGGGCGCACCTATTATAAAGCCGCGAAGATAATCCTTCGTCAGACGGAACACCTCGTTATCCGCAGTCGGCTCGCCTGCGCCGAGCAGAGTACAGATCGGATCCGAGAACAAGAAAACCACCAGCACACCCACAGCGGAGATCACCGCAGCAAGTATCACCGATGCGGTGAAGCAGGCATTTGTGCCGTCCTTGTCGCCGCTGCCCATCGTCTTGCCGCACATTACCTGGACTCCCGCCGATATCATGCTTCCTATCGCTGCAAACACCAGCAGCACGGGCGATGCGTACTGATACGCACTCATAGAGTCAACGCCCAGGAACTGCCCTATCATGATGCTGTCTATCAGCATACAGAGCGTGACCGTCATAGCAGACAATATCTGTGTTACAAGCATCTGCCTGAACAGCTTATTTATCATATTTTCACCAATTCCATTCCAATAACATCAAACATGAAGCACAAAGCTAAACAAGATTTTTTACCAGCGTCAGAACATTCTGCCCGTCGCGGTACTCATAGCGCATATCGTCCATGCTCTTCTTCACCATAAAGATACCGAGCCCGCCTACCTGTCTCTGATCCAGCGAAAGGCTCACATCGGGATCCTCCTTGGCGAGCGGGTCATAGGGCACGCCGCTGTCGGTAAAGGTTATAGCCGCACAGGGAGGTTCGCCGCTGACATCAACGCATATCTCAACATCACCCGTATCGGGTGTGTAGGCATAGTGAGCAACATTCACAAATATCTCCTCCACAGCCACGTCTATACGCATCATCGTTTTCATCGGGCAGTCGTAAGCTTCGAGCAGACCGTCCACAAATTCCGTGACCTTATCGAGATTCTCCACCTTTGCCTCTATTTTAAGCTTTTCCATGGATATCCTCCTTTCAGAACAGACCAATATATTCGTAAAGCAGTCTGCTCAGAGTGCTGCTGTTTTCTTTTTCATCGGCAAGACAAGTCACCACAAGCCTTTTATCGGGGCAGACTATACAGCTCTGACCCCACTTGCCCTTGATCTCGAAGCAGTTCCCGATGATCCTTATAAAATAACCGTATCCGAATTCCTCGCCCATGCAGCGCGGCTCCACGGCTTGTCCCACAAGCTCGGCGGGTATCAGCTGTCTGCCGTCTATACTGCCCTTGCCGAGCAGCAGCCTTCCCAGTCGGGCAAGCTGCGAAAGCGTGAGCTCCATACCCGTTGCACCGTAGAAGTGACCCTCGGGAGAAGTACAATATTTTGGACTGCCCCACCCAAGCGGCTCAAAGAGCCTCGGCCCCAGATACTCTGCAAGCGGCATATCCACGGCGTTTTCGCAGGCTGCGCTCACAAGATACGCGGGTATATTTGAGTAATGATACCGTCTGTCACCGTAATCCGCGGGATAAGACAGGATCGCCTCCAGCCAGTTCTCATCGCTGCCTTCAAGCTCGGTCGGTCTGAACGGATACGGCGCACACTGCATCGACATAAAGTCGGCGAAGGTGAGCCTGCCGAACGCTTCGGGTGCGATCCGCCGATATCTTTCACCGAGCTTTTGGCAGAGCGGAGCATGGATATCCAGCCGCTTTTCGGCGTGCGCTATCAGTGCGGCTGCGGCAGTAACGGTCTTGGTCGCCGAATAAACGGGATAGCGCACATCTCCGTGAAAAAAGTGCTGCTGTACGGTCCTGCCGTCCGCACAGACCTCACAGGCGTGTACATTCAGCGCTGCCCGCGAGATGATCTCAGAAAGCTCCTTCATATTATTTCTCCGAAACAAACCATACTTCTGATGTTATCATTATACCACACCATATTATTATTGTCAAGCAAAAGCGGTCGCAGCGGCGACAGCGCAATGCCGTCGCGCCCTGCATTGTGCAGGAGGCAG
>CAMOFU010000073.1 GCA_946613705.1 uncultured Clostridia bacterium | reverse complement strand
CCGTCCGCGAATGCGGACACCTGTTTTATTCTTTATTCGTTCTTCTTTATTCTTTATTATTTGTTTTTTATTAATTATTCGTTTAGCACAGCAGGCTCCCGCCGAACAAAGCGGGAGCCTGCTGTAAGTTTTATCCCTTGTCGAAGCCGCCCTTGTCGAAGAACAGCTCTCTTATCACGAGTGCGCAGCCGCCCAGGAAGCGGTGCTTATCCTCGATGATCGACTGCTCGATCTTGCCTGCCACGCGGGAGCCGCCGACAGCGGTAACGTGGTTTTTGAGCAGCGCGAACAGCGCACCCTCGGGCAGCTCGGGGCTGAAGCGGAAGTGGTGCAGCACTATCTTCTGCGGGTTGGTCGAGAAATAAAGGTTGTTGAGCAGCACCGCCATGAGCTCAAGGGTGTTATCGACCACGTTCACCACCGCTATCTCGTCCTTGACATATGCCGCATATATGTTGTCCACCGTGATCGCGGAGCTGTCACCGTGAGTCATCTCATACAGCCTCGGCGTTTTGGCAGCGGAGTAGACAGCCCTGACCTTTCTTATCACTGCCTGCGGGGTAAGCTCGTTCTCGACGCAGCCGCGTCTGCCGCAGGCGCACCTCTCGGGTGCCGAGGGGTCGATTATCATTTTATCAACGAAGCCCGTTCTGTTGTCATACGACACGATAGGGTCGTTGAGATTGGTAACAACGAAGTGCATGGTAGGACCGTACTGTAAGAAGGCTATGTTGCGGCGGTTGGGGTCCTTGGTCTTCAGAAAGTCTATATTCGCCATAGCCGTTCCCTTTACCGAGTTGTCGAACACTATGGGCAGAGCGGTCTTCTGCGCAGCATATGCACGCAGCTTGGAGTAATCGGGCGCACCGTCGCTGACGCTTATCTCCAGCCTTGAATACATCGTCGGGAAAATGCCGATGCCGATGCCGAGGATAGACTCGCTCTCAAGACAGTTATCCTCCATCACCTCTTTGATAGAGCGCTCTGTAAACTCAAATATCTCGCGCCTTTCTGTCGCTGTGGTGATAGGGCAGTTGCGCTTGTCGAGCACATCTCCGGCAAGCGTTGACAGCCCGACGCTTACATTATCCTCCTCGACCGTAACGCCGACGGCGAACTTGTAGTGATGATTTATGTCGATAAGTATTTTCTTCCTGCCGCGGGGCGCCTTCTCGGTGACGTGCTTGAACTCGCCTATCTCCTGGATTATGCCCTGCTCGATCATCTCGTTGGTGATAATGGTAACAGCCGCCCTTGTCAGCTCAAGCATCCCCGCGATATCTATACGCGAGGTGGGTCCGCGCTGTTTAAGTATTTTCAGTACCTGCATCCTGTTTCTTCTTTTCAGATCCAGCTTGCTGATCCCGTGCTGTTCCATATGGTATACTCCCCCTTTTCAGCTGACCGCTGCTTCAAAACGGCCGTATCCGATAATTCTCTGTTTAAAAATATAACAAACAATTATGAACGTGAGATTAATCATTAGTAACAATAAAACAAAATATTCGTCAAAAGCTACAGTAACTTATACGATTGTTGAAAGATATACAGCGTGAAACGGTATACACGGGAGATAAATACAGGTTCAGTGACCGCCGATGATAAAAACCTTGCATTTTTCGGAAAGAGATGTTATAATATTTAGTGTGTTTGTATGACAGAAGGAGGACGGATCATAGTTGGATAGCATCATCGGCGTTATAAAGAAGGTAAACGATCTGATCAACGGCATAGTCTGGGGCTGGCCTGTAATTATACTGATACTTGCCACGGGGCTGCTGCTTTCGGTAAGGACAAAGTTTTTGCAGCTGACGAGATTCAGGGAATCGCTGAATACTACGATAGTACCCACGATAAAGGGTATGCGCAGCAAGGACGGGAGCAAAAGCCAAAGCAAGAGCAAGAACAAAAAGGAGAAGCAAAGCGGCTCCGTCTCGCAGTTCGAGGCGTTCGCCACAGCCATTTCGGGAACGGTCGGCACGGGAAACATCGTCGGGGTCATCTCGGCGATACTCACGGGCGGCCCGGGGGCAGTGCTGTGGATGTGGATATCCGCATTCTTCGGAATGGTAACGAATTACTCCGAGAACGTGCTGGGTCTTTACTTCCGAAAGAAGAACGGCAAGGGCGAGCTCTCGGGCGGCGCATTCTATTACATAGCCTACGGTCTGAAATGGCGCTGGCTGGCATATGCTGCGGCAGTGTTCTGTCTGCTTGCATCTGTAGGCATGAGCGGTGTGCAGACCAACAAGATCAGCGGTACGGTCTCGGGCGCGCTGGACAGGTCGGTAGGCTTCTCGGATATCGGCGCGGTCAAGTTCATTATCGGGCTTATCATAGCGTCTGTTGCGGGCATCATCATCATCGGCGGCATCAAGAGGATAGGCAAGGTGGCATCGCTGCTGGTGCCGTTCATGTCGCTGCTGTTCATCGTGATGTCGATCATAGCGATATGTATGCATATATCGAACGTCCCGAGCGCATTCGGGCTCATCTTCTCGAAGGCATTCACATTTGAAGCTGCGGGCGGCGGTGTGCTGGGCTACACCTTTGCGACTGTTATCCGCAAGGGAATGGCAAGGGGCGTGTTCTCCAACGAGGCAGGGCTCGGCTCCTCGGTCATCGCGCACTCTGCTTCCGAGACAAAGGAGCCCGTAAAGCAGGGGCTCTGGGGTGTGTTTGAGGTGTTTTTCGATACCTTTATAATCTGCACGCTGACCTCGCTGACCTTCCTTACGACCTTTGATCTTTCTGCCCTTTCCGGCGCGGAGGAGGACACCGCAATGGCTATCTCGATGTTCGAGAGCAACTTCGGCGGCTTCGGTGTGGCAGTTTATTCGGTCATTCTGCCGCTGTTTGCATTCACGACGATACTTGCCTGGTCATATTACGGCGAGAAGGCGTGTGAGTTCGTATTCGGGAAGCTGAGCGACAAGGGCAGGGCAGCCGCAGTGAATGTATTCAAGGTGATATACATAGTCGGGATAGTATTCTCCACACTTATAACGAGCGATCTTATCTGGGAGATCGACGACACCTTCAACGGTCTTATGGCGGTACCGAACCTGATCTGTCTGGTAGCGCTGAGCGGGCTGGTCGCAAGGATCACAAAGAATTATTTTGACCGCAAAAAGGGAAAGCAGGTCGAGCCGATGCTTTCGGCCTACCCCGATCTGAATGAGGAATTCAAGGCGGAGCTTGCCCGCGGGAAACAATAGTACAGGATATCAGAATAGCCGAAAGGAAGGTCAGGATACCATGAAAAAGACAAGGCTTTGTGCTGTCTGTGCAGCACTGTGCATATGTGCTGCGGCTGCTGCGGGGTGCGGCAATTCGATAGGCGAGAGCGAAGGCAGGCTTTCGGGCACTGCTGCGGGGGCATCGGAGGCTGAGGTGACTGCTGCGCCCGAGCAGACCGAGGCTGTTACAGAGGCGGCTGTGACCACCGCTGCCGAGACGACGACAACCGAGGCGACCACTACGGAGGCTCCGAGCACTGCTGTTACCGTGGCAGAGGAGGATGTTTTCCCGAGCTACGGCGAATGGGCGGACAACGACATCGTCATTGCCGACAGATACGAGGGCGACAAGGTACGGGCGCTGCTGCCGTTCTACTCCACCGATGAGATAGGGCAGTGGTACGGCGAGGTGCTCAACAAATACAAGGAGATGGCAGGAGAGGACGTTAACGTCTACAACATGAGCATACCGCTTGCCTCGCAGTTCTATATGCCGCCCGACATGGCGGACGTATTTGCGGATCAGGCGGAGGGCATAAAGAACATCGGCAGCGTGCTGGACGGGGTAAAGAATGTTGATCTGACAGACACGATGAGTGCGCATCTTAACGAATACATCTACTCCCGCACCGACCACCACTGGCAGCCGCTCGGTGCATACTATGCGGCGCAGAAGTTCTGCGAGGAGGCGGGGGTCGGCTTTGAGGACGATCTCTCGAAGTATGAAAAGTGCGTAAAGGAGGACTTCTGCGGCACGATGTACAGCTTCACCTATGTTCAGGAGCTTGCCGACCACCCCGACACGTTCACATACTACAAGCCCTCCAACGAATACACCACGACCTACTATGACGAATCGTTCAACAACGGAGTTGAGGGCGATCTGTTTGCCGACTGGGCAGAGGGCGTTGGCTGCTATTCGGTATTCATGGGCGGAGACATGAACATCACCGAGATCAAGACGGACGTTGACAACGGCCGCTGTCTTGTGCTTATAAAGGACAGCTACGGCAATGCGCTGGTGCCGTTCTTTGTAGGCAGCTTTGAGAAGATCTATGTGGTCGATTTCCGCTATGCCGAGATAAGCATGAAGGAGCTGTTTGAGAAGGTGGGCGCTACGGATATACTTTTCGGTATGTCGATCTCGAGCGGTTACACTCCGGGGCAGATCGAGAGCATAGAGGGGATAATGCAGTGACGGCTGACGGCACGGTCCGACAATACACGGAAAACGCTAAGCAGGGAGGAATAAAAATGGTACGGTTCGGAATAATCGGTGCAGGCGGGATATCCGCGGCATTTGCAAAGGCTGCGGCGGTGACCGACGGAGTAATGATCTCGGCGGTGGCGGCGCAGAATAAGAAGCGTGCGCAGCTTTTCGCAGCCGAGCACGGCATAGCGCACGCCTACGGCAACTATGCTCAGCTTTTGTCCGACAGATCGGTGGACGCGGTCTACATAGGCAACACCACGAATTTCCACTATCAGTGCATCAAGATGTGTCTTGCGGCAGGCAAGCACGTTCTCTGCGAGAAGGCAATGGTGGAGACCGAGGCGAGAGCTGTCGAGTGCTTTGACCTCGCTCGCAGCAAGGGACTGTTTCTGATGGAGGCTATGTGGGCGAGATTTCTGCCCAAGTCCGAAAAGGTGCGTGACTGGGTCGCCGAGGGAAGGATAGGTGCCGTTACGGGCGTGCAGGCTACTATCGGCAACTTCGTGGAGAAGGACCCCGAAAACAGGTTCTATTCGCCCAAGCTCGGCGGCGGGGCTATGTATGACCTCGGGGTGTATGCCATTGATCTTATCAGCTATTTCACAGGGAAGGATATCACGGGGTGGTATGGGCGCGTAGTACGCGCCCAAACAGGCGTCGATGAAACGGTCAGCCTGAACCTTGACCTTGAGGGTATCCCCGCCCACGCACTGATAACCTTCAATGCCGCCGTACCCGAGGATTGTTACATCTATGGCGAGAAGGGCGTGATAAGGGTGCCGAGAATGCACTGGGGAAGCGATGCGGTGCTGCTTGACCCGATGATGAACGAGAAGGAGCGGTTCTCGCAGCCCGAGGAAAACGGCATGAGATTCGAGATCGCAGAGGCGGCATACTGTATCGGGAACGGAATGTGTACCTCCGAGACAGCCCCGCCCGAAATGACACTGCTTTCAAGCAGGATATATGATGATCTGCTCGGGACAAAATGAGCCTTGCGGATCGTTAATTGTTGATTGTGCATAATCGGAGCCGCGGGAATCATTGCAAAAATGATATAATAGTAAAACTTTTCCGCTCGGCTTGTAATTCTGTTGCTAATGTGTTACAATTAGTTTAACGGTTTATCCGTAAACTATATGGGAGGAAAAGAAAATGAAAAGAATCGCGGTAATGATCTTAGCAGCGGTAATGGTATGCCTTTGCCTTGTAAGCTGCGGCGGCGGAGATTATGTAGGCAAGTGGGAGCTCAAGGAGATGGAGTCGGGCGGAATGACCCTCAAGGATGAAGTTATGGGTGTGCCCGTGGCTGTCATGTTCCAGTTCGAGTTCAAGGACGGCGGAAAGGGCACCATGAAGCAGAACGATGAGGAAGAGAATTCCGAGACGATCACTTGGGAGGAGAAGGACGGCGGTATCGTCGTAAAGCCTGCCGATGACAAGAAAGCAGATGACGATGGCCCTTCCGAGCTGAAGTTCAAGCTTGAGGACGGTCTGCTCGTCTGCACTATGGAGGAGAAGGGTCAGTCTGCAACGATCAAGCTCACCAAGGTCGATGAGTTCACTGTTTATGACAAGTCATCAAGCCCCTTCGCGTCTGACGACGAATAACATAACACAGATCGGTGATACGATATCAGGCGCGGCAGCTTTTCAGGCTGCCGCGCTTTTTCTGCCTTTCTTTGGTCTGCCGCCGATCGGCACGGTTGTGAATAAGCAAGCAAGTTCGGCATATATCACAGAAACAGAAGGTAAAATTTGTATAAACGGCTATAGAAATAATCGGGCAAATCTGATATAATAATTGTGTATACGTTTATAATTACGATATGTGAGGTCATGTCTTATGAACAGTTTGAAATACAGGCTGGCTGCGGCGCTGACGGCGGCTGCGGCTGCACTTTCGGTGTCGGGGTGCTATCTGCTGCCCGATGAGGAGGAGGTGCTCGCTCCCCCCGTCGTCAAGGCGAGCGAGGTCAAGTATTCCACCGTTACCGCGGGAAGGAAGGATCTTGAGAAGAAGCTGATAAATTCGGGCACGGTCACTGCCGAGAAGCAGTATATGCTCACCTACGAGAAGCAGGGCGGCACGATAAGCAAGTTCTATGTCCACGCGGGGGATAAGGTCAGCAAGGGCGACCCTATCTGTGAGCTGGATACTACCGATGTGGATTATCAGATCACCGAGAAGGAGCTGTATAAAAAGCGTGCCGAGCTGAATACCACGATAGTGTGGCAGAACGGCGGCACTCAGGCAGATGTCGATAAGGCATATGTCGAGGTGGAGCTGATACAGAATGATCTGGATAAGCTGTATGAAAAGAAGGAGTTGGCAGTGCTGACCTCGCCCGTTGACGGGGTGGTCTCTCAGATCTCCGACGTCAGAGTGGGCGACTCTGTCGGCACGGGACAGAATATCTGCACCGTTATCGACACTACGGGCTTCTATATCGCCTTCAAGCCCACCGACCCCTCTCCGTTTGATATAGATACAGAGCTCACGATAAAGCTGGGCGATAAGGAGTATAAGGGTATCGTGTTCATGAATCCTCAGTCGCTGCTCGAGTATAAGGAGCAGCAGCAGGACGACCATGAGAAGGAGGATAACACGGGAATAACCTATGAGGCAGATACCGTCTACGTCCGCTTCAAGGACGAGATGCCTACCGATGCCGCAGGTCAGCTTGCCGACTGTATCCTCGTACAGGACAGGGTCGAGAACGCGATCGTTATCTCCAATAACCTTATCAAGACTGTTGACGGTCAGAAGGTCGTGTATGTGCTGAAGGACGGCGACAAGGTCGCGGTGCCCGTCGAGATCGGGCTGAAAACAGGCTCACAGGCAGAGATCCTCTCGGGCATAAACGAGGGTGATGAGCTGATACTCAGATAACGCAAAAGGGAAGGACTTGTACCGATGCTTACTTTGCTTTTCCGCAAGATGCGCAACACCAAATGGATGGTGCTGTGCCTGCTGATAGGCTTTATCATGGCAAGCGCTATGATGAGCACCATACCTATATATATGAATGCCTCCCTGCAGCGTATGCTGGTGAAGGATATGGAGGAGTTCCAGCTCGAGAACGATATATACCCCGGTGTGTACAATACTACCCATGAGCTGAAAATGGATATCTCCACAGAGAAACAGCGGGAGGATATAGACAGCGTATCGAAGCTGATCTCCGAGTCGTATGAGGAGCTGGGCTGCCCTGTTGATTCGGAGAAGACCTATATCGCGGACGACTATCTGCTCGTGAGCTCAAAGTCGCTCGAGGACGGCAGCGCCGCACCCCGTCTGGGCATCGGCGGTATGACGGGGATAGAGAGCCACGTTGAGATAACGAGCGGCAGAATGTTTGAGAAGGGTATTCGCAGCGACGGTGTCATCGAGGTCATAACCACCGAGAAGGCGCTGAAGCTCACAAGGCTCACCACGGGCGTTGTGTATGAGGTCGCAAACGTGTTCCACCCCGAAATGGTCTCGAAGATAGAGATCACGGGCGTGTTCTCCGCTGCCGATACCAACGACAGCTACTGGTCGGAGGGACTGGATTCGGAGTATATGAATATCATGTTCACCGATTACGATACCCTCTACGGTGCCATCATGGATACGGGCAATATCAATATCACCTCCTTCGCAAAACGCTATGCGATGGATTACAGACAGCTCGATATGAACAATGTCTCGGGTCTGCTCGATACTATCGACAGGCAGGCTCAGGCCTACAGCAAGGCAAAGGTCAAGTTCAGTATACCTGTCTCCGAGATCCTTAAAGACTACGGCGAGAGGGCAGGCAGGTTAAGGCTGATACTCTGGCTGGTGCAGATACCCGTTATCATGATGATACTCGTTTATCTGTTCATGGTGTCGCAGCTCAATGTCGAGCAGGAGAAGAACGAGATCGCTGTGTTCAAGAGCCGCGGCGCGAGCCGCTTGCAGATAATGGCGATATATGCCCTTGAGTCGCTGATACTCGGCGCACTGACCGCAGTGATCGGACCGTTTGCGGGTATGTGGCTGTGCAGGGTGCTGGGAGCTTCAAACGGCTTCCTCGAATTCGTGAACAGAAAGAGCCTGCCGATCTCGCTGACGGCCGAGGCATTTATCTATGCGCTGGCAGCGGTGGCTGTGTTCTTTATCACTACAATGGTGCCGATAGTCCCCGCGACAAAGACATCTATCGTCGAGCATAAGCAGTCAAAGGCGAAAAAGCGCCGCTTCCCGCTGTGGGAAAAGCTGTGTATCGACTTTATCCTTATAGGCGGCTCGGTCGGCTGGCTGATCTACTATAACGATCAGCAGAAGAAGCTGATAGACAGCGGCATGACCGATACCACTGCCACGATCAATCCGCTGATGTTCATAGCATCTACCGCGTTCATACTTGGGCTGGGATTGTTCTTTATCAGAGTATACCCATTCCTGATACGCATTATCTCGCGCATAGGCAGGCGGGTCTGGTCGCCTGCGGCTTATGTGTCGCTGAATAATATCGGGCGGCTGGCAGGCGGAAGAGAGAGATTTCTGATGATCTTCCTGATACTCACCGTGTCGCTGGGGATATTCTTTGCCAATACCGCAAGAGCCCTCAACCGCAATGCCGAGGAAAGAGTTTCCTATGCGGTGGGCGCTGATGTAACGCTGGCAGAAAAATGGGAGAACAACAAGGTGTCCTCCACATCGCCTTCTCAGGTTCAGGGCGGACAGCTCGTCCACGTTGAAGAGACGCAGGAAGAGGAGGAGGACGAGGACGCTCCCGAGGTATCATACGTCGAGCCTGTGTTCGAGAGATTTGAGAATCTGGCAGGCGTTAAAAAGGCGGCAAAGGTTTTCATCAAGGATAAGGTAAAGATACAGGCGGATAAGATGAAGGTTACACCGATAGTCAAGGATACGGGCAAGAAGTCGCGTGACGATTACCTGAACGACTATCAGAGCTCCTCGCGGACGCACAACTATACCAATACCGTAAAGCTGATGACGATAGTGCCGAGCGATTTTTCGCAGGTCTGCTGGTCTACCGACAGACTGCTGCCGACGCATATCAACAACTACATAAATGCCCTCGCGGAGTATAATTCGGGAGTTATCCTTTCAAGCTCGTTCAGGGACAAGTACGGCCTTGAGCTCGGCGATACCGTGAATTGCAGCTGGGGCAAGAACGAGGAGTTTGAGGTGACCGTGCTCGCCTTCGTTGATTACTGGCCCGCACTCAACCCTTACGAGCAGGCGGACGACGGCAGCTATAAGGATTTCGCGGTGATGGATTACGACTATGTCCGCGTGCAGACCTCTGTTGAGCCGTATCAGGTCTGGCTCGATCTTGAGGACGGAGCAAGCACCGAGGAGCTTTATCAGTCGATCTCGACAGCGGGCATCAAGCCCACCGAGCTGAATGTCAGGAGCCAGAATATTATCTCGGAGAAGACCGACCCGATGCTCCAGGGCATGAACGGTGCGCTGACACTGGGCTTCATCATAATAATGATAATGTGCATCATCGGCTTCCTTATCTACTGGATCCTCTCGATCAGATCGAGAACGCTGCAATTCGGTATCCTCAGAGCAATGGGCATGACCTACGGAGAGATCATAGCGATGATCGTCTACGAGCAGATACTTGTCTCGGGAGCGGCGATCTTTGCGGCGATCTTTGTCGGCGGCGGAGCGAGCGACCTGTTCGTACCGCTGTTCCAGTCGCTGTACAGCGCCTCGGAGCAGGTGCCTGCATTTGCAGTGATACCGCAGCGCAGCGATTACCTGAAGCTGTATATCATTATCGGTGCGATGCTGCTCACGGGCTTTATCGTTCTGGGAAGACTTATCTCGCATATCAAGATCTCGCAGGCATTGAAGCTGGGCGAGGATTAATGGCTGAAAGCAAGCAGGACCACAGGACCGCAGGACCACAGGACAGGAATTTGTTTTCCTGTCCTGCTTTTTTTATGTCTGCGGATAATCTCGGCAGTGCAGGGTACAATATTCAATATACAATATACAATTTACGATATGAAATAAAACGCGGAAGGCGGGGGAAGGATATGAGCACTAAGACAGG
>CAMOFU010000072.1 GCA_946613705.1 uncultured Clostridia bacterium | reverse complement strand
ACCTTATCGAAAAGAAAATGCTTCAGAACAAGAAAGAGTATCAGCGTATTGCACAGAGTAAGCACGATCGTTGTCGGATCAATAGTCAGAAACTCTGTCACTTTAGCAAATACCATTTAACTTTGTCCCTCCTGTCCGCAATATGAGCGCGTTATCAGAGCTTGCCGATGAACGGGTTTGCGAACATAAGAATAAGTGCTACAACGAACGCATAGATACCTGTAGACTCGGCCATAGCAACACCGATGAACATTGTTCTTGTGCAGTCGCCCTTAGCCTCGGGCTGTCTTGCGATAGACTCTATGGTCTTGCCGACCGCATAGCCTTCACCGATACCCGGGCCGATACCTGCGATCATCGCAAGTCCTGCGCCTATAGCCGAACAACCGAGTACAAATGCTTTTTCTGTCAACATAGTTTATTCCTCCGTTTAATTGATTAATGACTTATACATAATATACTAACCCTCGTCAGCGCTCGACACATAGACCATTGTGAGCGTAGCGAAGATATATGCCTGGATACAGCCCGAGAACAGATCGAAATACACCGAGAGCACAGCGGGGATAAACAGCTGCATCACGTTTATCCCGATGCCGCCGAATTCAAATGCCAGATGCACAAGCCTTGAAACTCCGGCCAGCGCACTGTAGACCAGTGCTGTGATAACGGCACCGCCGGATATATTTCCGAACATACGGAATGCCATAGAGAGAGGCGTTGCGACCTCGCTGAGGATATTCAGCGGGAGCATCACGAATATCGGAGAAGCAAACCCCTTGAGATACCCGAGCACTCCGCCCGATTTGATCTTATAGAACGTTATAAGAATAAACGTCATCAGCGCCCATGTGAGCGGAACATTGAAATCCGCGGTCATCGACCTCAGCCCCAGCAGCGATACCAGCGCACCGATCACTGCATACACGAGCAGCGTTGCTATGTACGGCGCATAATGCTTCCACTTTTTGCCCATTGTCGTCTCGACCATATTATTTACAAAGCCGACGAACATTTCGGCGACTATCTGTCTTTTCTTGGTAGGCACCTTAGCGAGCCCCTTTGTAAGGAACAGGCAGACAAGAAGCACAGCAACTATTATAAGCCAGCCGATCACTATAGTTTCGGTTATCTCGATACCGCCGAAGATCGGCAATGTAAAGGCGACCTTTGCGCCCTGTCCTATACCATCCATAGAACCGATCCTTTCAAAAATAATGTATTCCGAGGAGGTTATCAAAGGTAAGCAGTATCCTCGGGAAAAGCTGCGGGACTATGACTCCCACAACGCTTATATATCCTGTAAAAAAGCCTGCTGCACAAAGCGCTGTCAGAACTGCGAGCCTTATACCGTAGCAGCTCATCATAAGGCGCTTGGCTCGCTTCACATCGCACTCGACCGCCTTATTGACCGTAGCGGCGAGATACCTCATACCCAGACAGGCATTTATCCCGCCCACCGCGAAGCCGATCAGGTTGCGCCATTCAAATCCGAAAAACAGTGTGAACAGGAAGCATACAAGACTTGCTGCCATCATTGCCCTGCTGAGCTTGCCGACTATCGGCATAAGCCCCGCGCTGTCGTTATTTGCATTGGCAGATGATCTCATAGCAACGGTCCTTTCAGTGAGGCTCACACGCAGTCTGCATACATAACTATTATAACATCTTTATCTTTATTTTTAAAGGGGTCTTTATAAATCGCCTTAAAACTTTTACGTTTTGCACAACATCTTTCAACATTGTTCGCTGCAATTTTTAAAGCTGCTTAAAGCGCAAAGAAAACGGCAGCTTCACATATGGGGATAGGTGAAGCGCCGTATTCAAAAATAGGGGGAAAATAATAAAAAAACAATAAATAATACAAAGCGAGCCCGCTTCATATTTTATTACCATATAATTATATCACTATCCGACCGTAACTGCAATAGACATTTTCCGTCATATGTCTGAATTTTTTATAAAGAATAAAGATATTAACATTGACAAAAACAAAAAAACGCTTCCAAAGATCAAAGGATCGGAAGCGTTTTTAGCAGCTGCTGTTTATCTCAGAACTTCGTCTGCTGCCTCGCCTGCTGTTGAGAGGGCTGTATCGATTCCGTCGGCTACGTCATCGCCGATATCGTCAAGCTTGCTTTCAGCCTTTGACATCAGCGAACCGCTGTCGTCCCTGTTGCGGGCGGGCTCGGTAGCCTTTCCCGCCTGAGCCTCCGAGGTAACTGCTGAGGTGGTCGTTGTCGTGGTAGTTGTCGTATCTTCCCTTCTTGACGAGCTGTCGGATTCCTTATTGCCCGAGCATGAAGCAAAGATCGCTGCTGCGGCAGTCATGCCGACTATAGCTGCAAAAATTCTTTTCACTGCACTGTCTCCTTTCACTGCATCGATTCATACGGCATCTATATTATTCCCGACAGACAGCACAGTATACATAATTCAAAAAAGCCGCCTAAAATGGCGGCTTTCCGTTCTTTGCACAACAAACGTCAAACATCAAATATCAAACATCAAATATCAATAATACTGCTTTTTCTTTTTAATGAAGAAGAAGGCTCCTACACCGCCTGCGATAACTACAACGATAATGATTATCACGACTATGAATCCGTTGCCGCCTTCCTGCTTTTCCTTAGCATCGGCGATCTCGACAGTGCTCTCTTTTTTCTCCTTGATCTGGATCTCCTCGATAGTCTCCTGCGGCTTGGCACCCGCATTATAATCGTCGAGCGATTTGATATAAAGCGACTTGCCTTCCTCCTCGATAGGCAGCATTATGGAAATGTTATCCAGACAAACTGCCTCGGAGTCCATTTTATCCAGAACAGGAGTCTCAAAGACTATTCTCGTAGAAGCTGAATTAGCAGGCACGGAAATACTTTCCGAACGGTACTGCGAAACGTTGTTGTTCATCAGCACATCATATTTAAGAGTAACGAGCGATGAATTCGCGCCCGCATAATTCTCGTCGGTAGCAAAGGCATAGACAGAGCTGTCCATGAGCTTCCCTTCTGCATCGGCGCCAAGCCTGTACACGAATGATACAAAGCAGCCGTCGAAGCAGGAAAGACCGAAGTCTTCACATCTCAGCTCAACGCCCGGGCAGATAAACTTAGCATCTTCGGCATCGGACCCTGGGAACACAAGATTATTGTCGGCATCCTTAACGGTCGCAGCGTGGAGGAAAAACTCGTCCCTCTGCGAAGCTGATGCGGTCGCCTTGAGCGAAAAGCCCTGATAATAGGTCGTCTTATCTATCGAGATCTTGAGCCCGATCTTCTCGGAATCCGGAGTAAGGTGGACGTATTTATTCCAGTCATCTCCGTCAAAGGATACGGCAGGCTCGGAAGACTCGGTAGTAGTCATTGTCTTATCCGCCGTGAACGGTATCTCTTTTTTCTCCTCGCTCTCTTCTGCAAAGGCATTAAATGTCAGGCAGGAGAATGCAGTTACTGCGGCTGCCGCAGCGCACATGATTCTTTTTAATATCATCAGATATTATCCTCCAATCCAAAAACAATGGGCATATCGTCAGCCCGCTACTATATTACATTTTACACTAATTCCGTAGAATTGTCAAGTGGAATTTATGCAATATATCTTATTGTAACGAAAATGTAACCGTTTTCACAGAACAGCCCGACAGCCCGATCATGCAAAAAGCCCCGAAGCGCATTTGAACGCTTCGGGGCAGATCAACAGCAGGTGTATCTGTATCTGAATGCGGAATTATCAGGTTATACCGAGGAATTCAAAATAATTCTTGGCAGGGAGCGACCTGATCCTCATAGATTTGGGAAGCTCCTCGTCGGTGAGCTGATAAAGGACGGCAAGGAAATTCTCGCCCGTAGTCTCATCGGTTTCGACTATCCATCCGACGTGCGGCGGAACGACACCTCTTGTACCGTTCTTGGTGATAGTCTTCTTGATACCCTTCTGCTTCAGGGTAAAGTATTTAAGCTGGATATCCTGATTTGCAGGAACGACATAGATCTTGACCGCGCCCTTATCGCTGTCCTGAACATCGGTGATATAGAAACGGTACTCACCGTCGGGAGAAAACGTGTTTGCCTCATCGGTGACCTCTGAGATACGCTTCATCTGTCCGCTGTAGATCTGATAAACAGAGCCTGCGGGATCAAGCGAGAGGTCTATAGTGGTCTCGACCGCCGAGCCGCCGATGAGCATATTCAGTACGAAATAAGCCACTATACCGAGCGCATACATGAGCAGGAAGATAGTTCCGAGAATGACCTTGACATTCTCCTTTGTACCTGCAACAAAGAACATGACCAGCGCCACGACAAACGGCGGTACGATCAGCGCCCAGTTATACATATTGAGAAGGATCAGACAGAAAGCAACGGGCATCATCAGAATGCTCAGCAGTCTTGTCAGAAACGTCTCCCTCGTATAGATCATCAGAACAAGAAAGAACACGCTTGCCGAGGCATATATCACGAGGAAGGGACCTGTCATTCCCTCGGCAAATTCGAGCTTATATAAAAACGTAGCGTAGGTAAGCAGCGCGATGACCGCGAAATATGCGGCTGAGAACACCGACACACAGCGCTTGACCCACATATTACCAAGAATATCCTTCAAGAAAAAGCCTCCTTAAAACAATAGCCTTCAACACATATTCTTATTTTATACTATTTCTCTGTGAAAATCAAGTGTTTTAACAAACTTTTTTAATTTTTATATTTTTGTTCTGATTTGTTTGCTGTTTGCTCAGAGCCGATATGGTTATGAGAACAAGCCTGCATCGGCTGTCAGTTAAGGATAAGCTCCTCGCCGCCCGAAAGACCGCCCGTGACCTCGGTGTCGCTTCCGTCCTCGATACCCGTTTCGATATCCTGCTCGACCTTTACGCCGTCAATAAGCAGGTTCACGAACTTTCGGTCACCTATCTTCTTTATCGCCTTGGTCGGGACAACGACAACGTCCTGCCTTGAATAGACATTGAAGCTCACCTGAACAGCTCCGAAATCGAACAGCCCGTTATCCTCATCGGGACGCACAACGTAGATATAGCCCGAAAAATCGCCGTTATCGTTATTGATTATATCCACCACCATGCCGCCTGCGGTCGTCTTGCCCTGAGTGAGCTCGACCCTTGTGCCGAAGTTGACATTATTGAGCGGATTATCGTAGATCTCGCAGATAAGGAACTGCTCGGAATTATCCTGAGCCGTGCCGAGCACGGTGCCCTCGTTTACCCATGAAAAGCGCGTCAGGCCGCCGCCGAACTGACGGGACATCTTGAAATAGCCGCTGCACGGAGCATAGACATTATACTTGTCCTTTTCGTCGTTCAGATGATCGAATTCGAGCTGCTGTATCTCAAGATCGACCTTTGCCTGCTCGATCTCGTTGGCATCGCCGCCCTCGGAGACGAGAGTATTCAGCGTTTTCTGCGCCTGTTCGAGATAGACCTGCTTCTCCTCGATGCGCTCGTCGAGCTCATCAGTGAACAGGGTACACAGCAGATCTCCCTTTTCTACCTGCTGTTCACTCTCGACATATATCTGATCTATCTGTCCCGAAGCGGAAAAACGCACCTTCTCGGAATACGGATAGCCGTAGCTTCCCTCCTTGGTATATCTCTCGGAGATCTCCTTTATCTCGGCCTTGGCGGTCTTGTAGCTGACCTTTTTGGCCTCGTAGATAGGCACAGCTATCTCCTGTACCTCGGTACTATCGCCGCAGCCGCAGCAAAGAAGCAGAGCCGAGCAGACAACGGCAGCAAGCAGTTTTCTCATAGAAACACCACACTTTAATCAACATCAAACGCAGGCAGGGATGGCCTGTCCTGCTGAACGAGCTCAGAAAACATCAAAGAACATATGTCGATGACATATGACATATTAATATTAGCATTTTTCTGCCTGATTAGCAACATTAGAGAGCACACATTGTATGATCTCACAACTGCGGCAGAAGCATTTTATACAAATTGCACATAGCTATTTGTCTATAAAACACGTTCCTGTTTACAGCGATAGAAACTCGGCTATTATGCTGTTAGAGACAAGCATACCGCGTGGGGTAAGACTGATATTATCCCCGTCGAAGCGGCAGTAACCGACTCTTGCAAGCCTTTCGGCAAGAGAGCGCATTTTTACGGCGCATTCGGGATCGCGGGATATGCCGGCAAACCTGTCAAGCGATATGCCTTTGCAGAGCCTGAGTCCAAGCATAACATATTCCTCGGCAGCATCGGGAGAGCTGTCTGTGACGATCTTCGTCTGCCCCTCGGAGATATATCTGCCGAGATCATCGGGGCAGCAGAAGCGCTCGCCATTGTAAAACGAATGAGCAGCCGCTCCGAAGCCGAGATACTCGCCGCATTCCCAATACTTGCAGTTGTGGCGGCTCTCGAAGCCGATACGGGCGAAATTTGATATCTCATACTGTGCGAAGCCGTTTGCAGCGCAGATATCAACAAGTCCGAGATACAGCTGTGAAAGTTCATCGTCATCGAGCAGACGGCTGCGGACTTCATCGCAGTCAAAGGCTGTTCCCTGCTCGACCTTTATCATATATGCAGAAATATGTGAAGCTCCGAGACTTGACAGTTTGCTCACTGTGTCGGCAAGCTTTTCACAGGTCTGTCCCTTTATACCGATCATAAGATCGGCGGAGATATTCTCAAAGCCTTCCTCACGGGCGGAAACTATCGTCTGCTCTGCCTGTCGGGAATCATGGAGCCTGCCGAGAAATGCAAGCTCCCCGTCATCAAGAGACTGGACGCCGACGGAAAGCCTGTTCACGCCGTACTCTCTTGATCTGCGAAGGGCAGGCCTGTCAATGCTGTTCGGGTTGCACTCGAGAGTGATCTCGGCGTTGTCAAGTCCAAACCTTTGACGGCACAGTTCGATCGTCCTGCCGATATTCTCAGTTCCGAGAAGCGGGGGTGTCCCACCTCCGAAATACAAGGTGTCAGCCTTTACATCATCGCCGAACCCCAAAATGCACCTATGCAGCGCGGCAGCGTAGGCATCGGCTGTCTGCCCTGAAAAGGGCCTTGAATAAAATGCGCAGTAAGGGCACTTGCGCTCGCAGAACGGGACATGGACATACAGACCTATCATAGCCCGTCACCGCTGTCATCGGAAAAGGCATTCTCGATATAGCCTGCTGCACGCTCGTTATTGCGCTTTATATGCTTCACTGCATATTTAATGCCCCAGATAAAGAACATAACAATAAAAGAAACAAGATGGATAAGAAAAGCATAGAGCCAGAAAAGCAGCTGCTCGCGTATATTGAGATAGAAATACTTTGAGCTCTTTTCAAGCA
This sequence comes from uncultured Clostridia bacterium, assembly GCA_946613705.1. Classification (GTDB taxonomy): domain Bacteria; phylum Bacillota; class Clostridia; order Oscillospirales; family Ruminococcaceae; genus FB2012. Next base: position 3,279 of record CAMOFU010000072.1, on the reverse strand, counting down.
GACTGACCGCAGCATTATGGATAATGATATAGCAGATGATACCCAGTCCGAAGGTGTAAACGAGCTCGGCTGTCACGGAAAGGAGTGCCGATCTGCGTGTCAAAGCGCTGCACTTTACACCTACAGATACAGCCCATACCGCAAGAAGTATCAGAGCGACAGCACGGGAAACATTTGCATAGCACTCATACATAAAAGGAGTGATAACAGCCCCCGCAGCACCGAAGCACAAAGAGAGCTTCATTGCTCTTGGAAAGTCCTGCATAACCTCTCCTTTCAGATAAACGAAACCAAGGCGCTGATAAGCAGCCACAGCGAACAGCCGCCGAGTATAAGCCCTGCAATGACAGTGATCTGTGAGTACCTGTCGTACACACCGCCGCGTTTTGTGACTCTGATAAACACTTCCCTGTTCTTTTTATACAGCCTGTTTTTCAGCACGAACTCATTCGGGAAGGAATTTCTCATTTCCCCGTCGTCTGTATTATAGACTGCCGACGGGAACGGTTTCTTTTCGGGCTTGTCTATACGGTCAAAGACGGCTCTGCGCTTCTTCGAGCCGATCAGCGACACTGCGGTATAGGCAAAAAACACAAAGGTCGCTGCCATTACAAGGATCATCAGCACAAACACGCCCTCCATAATATAAAGGGGGCTTACACCGAGCACCACCAGCAGCCCTATCACAATGCCAAGACCGATCACTATCTCCATACACTCACCGCCTTAAACTTATTATACAACACCGACAATGATTTGTCAATCTGATGATGCCGCAGCGGCGGCGCGCAGTTGCCGCAGCGGCGGCGCGCAGTTGCCGCAGCGGCGGCGCGCAATTCCGTCGCGCCCTGCATTGTGCGGGAGGCGGGCTTTGCCGCGCTCCGGATCGTATAATGGTGGAAGCTTATGTGTTTTGATGTTTTAATTATTCAGGTCACGATCTGCATACGCTAATTTACACTAAGATGCCCGCATCATACCGAGGGCAGGCGTTGCTGAGCTGTGTATAGAACGTCAGAACAGGTGTAACGGTGTATTTTGCTGACAGATCATTCTAACGTATATCCTCATCGTGCCCGTTGACGGTAAACACGCATCTGCCGCCGTCAATGCTCACTGTACGTTTATCTCTGCAAATACAAAAATCAAGCGCGGTATCAAGCTCGACACCGACATCGGCATTGGCGACCGAGAGCCGTGTTTCCTTATCCTCGGCCCCGAACGCAAGGGCACGGTTGCCCGCCGCAGAAATGCGCAGCGAGACCTTGCTGATATCTATTTCCGAGCTGCCGCTGACCGAACCGATCGCTGTGAGCTCATCGGCTCTGACATCTATCGAGATATTGGAATTATTGAGCACCACCTTAGCGCTGTCGCCGTTGGCAGAGCCGATAGCCGAAACAGTAAGGCCGCCCGCAAAGCAGCGAAAGCTCGAACGCCGCAGGCAGACATCGGCGCTGCTGTAAAGAGAGCCCAGCGACACACCCTTTGCTGCCGAGAGCTTGGTCTCGAGGTCGCAGTCATGGATATCCAGTCGGGCAGGCTCATTCAGCGAGCCGATAGACACGCAGTAGCTTCCCTGCTGAGTTATCAGATACTTTCCGCTGTTTACGGTGATGCTGCCGCCTCTGCCCGAGCCGATCCCGACACCGCACTGTCCGTTGGCATTTATCAGTATCATACTGTTATGCGAAAATATTATATCGCCGTGAAAGGACGAAAGATCGTTGCCGATACCGTAATAATCGGAATCATCGAGCTCAAAAAACAGAGCGCCCTTGCCGACGACCTCAAGTCGTGAACCCTTCGGGACACGAATGCCTCCGCCGTTGAAATGGCTCTCACCTTTAATTTCCAGCACCGTATCGCTGCCCTCCGAAAGCTCGATACACGGGGAATTTTTCAATGCCCGCAGAATAACGTGCTCTATCGAGATCGTGCCCGAGAAGCCCTTTGATGCTATTATACAGACACGGGACTCCACGGCGGGGGTGCCGACAACAGTTACCTTTGCCCCCTCGGGCATATCCTTTCCGATCAGCACAGTGGAATAACCGTCGCGCGTGAGCTTATCGAGCAGCACTCTTTCGCCCTCAGACGCTATGTACTGCTTGCTTGCGATACCGTCAAGCAGCTCAGACCTGTACCGCCGTATCTCTGCAATGATCTCCTCATTTATAGAGCCCACAGGCTCAGGTGCGGGTCTTCCCGTATAGAAGCCCTGTATCAGATCGACACCGAGCAGGATAACGCACCTAAGCTCCTCGGAAGTCTCAACGCCCTCCGCCAGTGCGAGGATACCGTTATCATGGCAGAACTCAACTATATCCCGTACAAAGTGGCGCTTCTTCTGACTGTTCTGTATCTCGCTGAGAAGTGAGCGGTCTATCTTGACATAATTAGGCATATAGCTGAGAAGATTCTTGATATTCGAGTAGCCCGTGCCGTAATCGTCGATAGCGATACGGATATTGAGCGAGCGGAACTTTTCCTTCATCAGCTCGAACTTGCGCTCGTCGAGCTCTCCGCCCTCGGTCATCTCGATAACTGCCCTGTCGGAATTGCGTACAAGCAGCTCACCTATAAGCTCGCTGTCCTCGGGAGGGAGAACGATGTTGGGAATGCTGTTGATAAATACGGGTCTGTTATAAAACCGCTCCGGCTCACTGTCGATAAGCTTCAGAACATTCATGAAGGTCGCCCGCTCTATGTCCTGGAGCCGTTCGGTAAGGGCGGCGTATTTGAGGATATGGAACGGAGAAATGAGCGGCGAACCGATCGGACGCATCAGCGCTTCATAGGAGTAGACCGAGCCGTCCTCGGCATTTACGATCGGCTGAAAATGATAGCACAGCAGATTACCGTCGATAATACGCTCGACCTGTTCAAGCTCTATGCGTTCTTCGAGAGTAAGCTCGGCTATACGGCGCACCGTATCACTGTCGGCGCGCAGCCCGACGAGCTTTCTGCTCAGGCGGAACAGCTTATTGGCGAGCAGGGCAAGCTCCTCCTCACCGTCAAGCGGTCCGAGCTTTTTAGAGCATACAGCGATCAGCTCCTCAAGCATATCGCTGCTGTCAAGCTTTTCGCAATCGGCTATGAATTCATTGAGTGATCTGAGCTTGCTGCGGTACATATGCTCATCTCCTTCCGAATTGAAACTGTAGTATCTGTTGACTTATTATTATACCATATTTTATCAAATATGTCAAATCAGCGGCACCGCAGGTCGCAGCGGCGACAGCGCAATGCCGTCGCGCCCTGCATTGTGCAGAAGGC
>CAMOFU010000071.1 GCA_946613705.1 uncultured Clostridia bacterium | reverse complement strand
CGGCGACCTGCGCATTACGAATGCGCTGCTCTACCAACTGAGCCATACCAGCATTCTTAACTATTCTATTATAACTCAAATTGATTCGTTTGTCAATATCTTTTTTAAAAAAGTAAAAATTTATGCAAAAGCGGTTGAAATTTGCTGAATAGTATGCTATAATAAAATGAACAATGAGAATCAGCCACTATTTGACTGTTCAGGAAAGGAATTGTTGTTAATGAGTGTTACTAAGCAAAGATCATCAGCAGGCAAGAGCGTTGCGATCTTCTTCATCGTTTTCATTATTCTTGAAGCGCTTATAATCTTCGGTGTGTCAAGAGTTTTCAAGAATAAGGACGTTACTCCGAGTATCGCCGGTTACAGTATGTATATCATGGATTCGGACGCGATGGGCGATTCAGTGCCAAAGGGGTCGCTCGTAGTTGCATCAAACGGCTCGCCGAGCCCCGAGGGTGTGAAAAAAGCTGTCCTCGCCGAAGAAGTCCCCGGGGTAGGAACTTCTGTGTTCTGGCTGGCTGATGTTTCGACCAGTGCTGACCTGAGCGGTGTCGTTTATACCGTGTTCCAGGAGAAGGATCCGTCAAAGCTCTATGAGCTGAAAACGCAGAACATTGTTGGTACTGCTACAACATATTATGAAACAGCCGGCAAGATCATCACCTTTATGACATCAAAATTCGGTATGATAATCCTGATCGCTGCACCGCTGTTCCTGATGGTATTGCTCGAGCTTATCATTATGATCGTCAACCGCGCTCGCTACAGCGGCTACGATGATGATGATGACGACGAGGAAGAGCAGCCTGTTGAGCTTGATGATTTCCTTTTCGGCGGCAAGCACGACGAGGAGCTTATCAATAAGAGCGTTCACAACGGCCTTGATGCGGGTGAGGGTAATGTTGATGATATTTCCTTCGGTGAACCGATGGAGGTCAGAAATGCACAGGATCTTGACGAGCCGTACGAGGAAGAGCCCGAAGAGCCAATAAAGGTCTACAGGGAACCCGAAGAAGAGCAGGAAGCCGAAGCAGAGCCCGAAGAGCCTGCGGTTGTCGAGGAGCCTGCACCGAAGGTACATGAAGAAGCTCCCAAGACGGCAAGCAAGACTGTTGATCGTTCGTATTATGAAAAGGCTTCGAGGATCATCGACGGTGAACCCGAGGTGACTGAACCTGAGCCTGTTAAGGCAGCACCTGTAAAGGAGCCCGAGCCTGTTCGTGAGCCCGCTGCACCCAAGCCCGCGCCCGATATGAAGAGCGTTTCGGCAGGATTTGAGGATCTGATGAAGCTCATGGAGCAGGAATCGAACAAGCTCAAGAATCAGCTGGACGATAAATAAGACTGCGCATTTTACTAAGAATTATAAAACCCCGAGGTGATCGAAGATCGCTTCGGGGTTTTTGCATCTATGGGATATCGGCTGATGATTCGCATTCTTTGTCAGGAAAAGAATATCTCCAGCCCGATCACAATAAGGATAGCGCCTCCTAAAATGCCTGCCTTTGATGCAAGCTTCATTCCAAGCTTTTTTCCGAGCTTCAAGCCGATAAGACAGACCCCGAAGGTCACTGCTCCGATGATGAAGGAGGCCGAAAGAGCGTTGAACAGATCATATTCGGCTATCGTAAATCCGACTGTGAGGGCATCTATCGAAGTTGCTATCCCCTGTATGAACAGCCCGCTCGCAGTGAGCCCGACTGCTTCCTCTCCCCTCCCCTTTATGGCTTCAATTATCATCTTCACACCGATAAAAACCAACAGTATCAGCGCAGACCACGGTATATACTTCTCAAAGCCTTCAAGCACCTCCGAGGCTTTTTTTACAATCACCCAGCCGATCAATGGCATTATTAGCTGGAAACTGCCAAATGTCCCCGCAGTGAGGAGCACCTTCTTCATGCGCATTTTCGGTTCGTTAATGCCGTTCGCTACAGATACCGAAAAAGCGTCCATTGCCAGCCCGATACCAAGCAGCACAGAATTCAGGATAAATCTCAGAGCTTCCATTGCATTCTCCTTCTGATCTGAGCAGCTGTATCTGCCAAGATCATCATTCTATCAGTAGGGTCATAGAACATGAAACCAATATATAATAAACATAATAAATAATAAAAAATAAATCAAATAACTTATTGTTAATATGCTTATGTCTAAACTGTCTTTTTTATTCAAACTGTATATGGACTTTCAATGAAAAATTTGTTATAATATATATTATAAAGTTTCCATTTCGGGAGGTCAATGTACAAAATGAACAAAACCTTTCTCAAACGACTGACTACGATCGCCGCAGCTGCTCTTACTATTGCTTTGACACCTGTCTGTGTATGCAGCGCAGATGCTGTTGCATCAGCTTCCGTCTCAGCAACTGTTACAGCGCAGACACCGAAGATCAGTATTTCGTCATTGCGGGCTACTATCCCCTATCTCAATTACACCTACACAGGCAAGGCTATAACGCCCGAGCCTACTTTAAAGATCAACGGTGTGAAGCTTGTAAAGGGGAAAGACTATACAGTATCCTACAAAAACAACACAGCAATAGGTCAGCTCAAAGCCACAGTAACCCTGAGTGGCATCGGCAAGTACACAGGCACCACCACTCGTTATTTTAACATCAATCAACGCCCTGTGTCAAGCAGTACGATAACAGGGATCAAAGATGCTTTCTATAACGGCAAGGCTGTGAAGCAGAGCCCTGTGATAAAATACGGTTCCTGCACCTTCAAAAACGGCGATGACTACACGTTAAGCTACTCGAACAATACCGCTGTCGGCACTGCAACTGTCAAGATAACAGGCAAGAACAGGCTGACAGGCACAAAGTCTGTGACCTTCAAGATAAAGCAATGGGATATAAAGAAAGATCTCGGCGCAAAGGGCGATAATTCCTCAGATGATTACAAGGCCTTTTACAATGCACTTGTCAAAGCAAAGAATATGCCCTCGGGAGAGAAGCTGGAGGTCTATGTGCCTGCGGGAAAATACAGGATCTCAAAGACTTTAGGCATCTATTCCAACACGAAGCTGGTACTCGATAAGAACGCTCAGATCATCAACTGCACTCAGAACAAGTCCCTGCTCTCAGTCATGGGAAACAACGGTGAAGCCGACGGATTCATGGATTACACAGAGGCTCACGATATCACTATCGAGGGCGGCATCTGGGACGGCAACGGCGGTGTGAAAACCGAAGCCAAGGGCATAATGGTGTTCAGGAACAGCAGCCGCATCACGATAAAAAACGCTGTATTTACCAAGGTCTACGGCAGCCATTACCTGATCTGTGACGGTATATCCGATCTGAAAGTTACGGGCTGCACCTTCAAAGACTATGTTCCCTATACAGGCAGCTGGAAAACATACGATTTCACGAGATACACTACAAGCGAAGGCGCAAGAAAATCAAACATCGGCGCTGTTGAGGCCGTTCATATCGACTTTGCAGATGATAAAACGCCCTGCCGAAATGTCGAGGTATCAGGCTGCACCTTTGACGATGTTCCCGCCGGAGTTGGCACTCATCATATCAACAGCAGAAAAGGCAGCAATATCAAGGTACACGACAACACATTCAAGAACATCTGGTTCTCGTGTATGCACGCGAGCAGCTTCAATTCCGTAAAGATGTATAACAATAAGGCAACAAATTCGGGTCTGCTGTTCAGATGTGAGGACTCCGAAGCCGAGGTATATAACAACACCTTCACGGGTCTCAGCAAGATACCTTCGAGCAGATACAACACTGACGAGACTATCTATTCTGTGCTTGTGATGCAGGGCAGCAAGGTGAACTTTCACGTGAACTCACTGAAAAACATCAAAGGCACGGGAATACTGTTCTCGGGCAACGGCAGCAAGGAAAACACAGTTAAGGATAACGTTATAGACAACTGCACTCTCAACGGAATGTACATCGGGGATTCCACGGTAAAGGTGACATATAATGACATCAGGAACTGCGGCAGAAACGGTATCAGTGCAGGCGGCTCAAAGGTAATAGTGACCAACAACAGCATCACAAAGTGCGGTGCCAGCGCGGTTTATCTCTCGGGCGGCTGCTACAGTTCAACTGTAAAGAACAACGGTATCACCTCGGGCTCCTACATAGGAAAATCGTCAGACAGCAGCGCTTCGATAGCCGATAACAAGCCCTCGATATCGGGATATAAGGCAACGATTCCGTATGCAAGCTATACCTACAGCGGGAGTGCGATCAAACCGAAGGTAACTGTCAAAAACGGTTCCTCGAAGGTATCTTCGTCAAACTACACTGTCACCTACAAGAACAACACCAAGGTAGGCACCGCAACGATAATCATTGAGGGCAAGGGCAGCTACCGCGGGTTTATCAGAAAGACCTTCGTAGTGAAGCCCAAGCCGCAGACACTAACACTGAAGGCATCCAAGGCGGCGTTCATAGCCTCGTGGCCGCAGGATACGCAGGCATCGGGATATATGGTAACATATTCCAAGGACAAGAACTTCAAAACGGGAGTTTACTCCTACACGGTTTCAAGCAACACCAAAACAAAAGTGACCTTCAATTCAAAGCCCAAGAGCGGTGAAACATGGTACGTGAAATACAGAGCCTTTGTCAAGGTCGGAAGCAGTAAATACGGCAACTACAGCGCTGTTAAAAGCATAAAAACGCTTTAGCGGCAGCTAACGGCTAATTCAAAGCGGCAGGAAAAAAGATCCTGCCGCTTGTTCTGTTTTTGAAATAATAAGCAGTGAACTGCACTTATATCAAGCTTCAAGAAGCATCCTTTTGATATCATCGCTGATCTTTTCAAGAGGCTTGGGCGCGGGACGACCTGTAAAAAAGCCTTGTATCAGATCGGCACCGAGCCGCTTTACGCATATAAGCTCCTCGGCTGTCTCTACACCCTCTGCAAGCACCATGATGTTATTCATTCGTGCAAATTCAACCGTCGTTCTGAAGAACATCTGCTTATTGTCATCATTCTGTATCCCGCTGATAAGATATCTGTCGATCTTGATGATCTGCGGCGAATATCTCAGCAGATTTACGATATTGGAATGCCCTGTTCCGAAATCGTCGATAGCGATCGGGATACTTCCGTCGGAGATGCTCTTGACCTTTTTAAGCTCATTATCCGAAACAGAGCTGCCCTCGGTTATCTCGATCACTATCTGCTCCAGCTCCTTGCTGTAAAGCCGCAGAAGCTCATTATAATCCTTATCATTAAGAAAATGCCCCGGAATGGAATTGATGAACAGCTTTCTGCCGTGGAAGCTCTCTACAGACCTGCTGTAGATCCGCAGAACATTGAACATGGTCGCCTTTTCGATATCGTATAGCCTGCCGTATTCCTCGGCTGTCTGAATGACCTCTGTGGGATTCATATTGATAGACTTATCCGGCCGCATAAGCGCCTCATAAGCTACGATCTCACCCGTATGCGCATCAACTATCGGCTGAAAATGATAATCAAAAAGATTCTTCGCTATCAGCAGCTCAAAGGTTTTGTAATAATCAACAGGCAGCTTGACTTTATTTGTCCCCCGCTCAGCATTACCGTTCAGTCGGTTTAGATACATCTCGTTGCCCGCAAGCTTGGAGAAGGTCGCAAGCGTACCGCTCCACCCCGGCATAGCCTCGATACAGCCTGCATTGACTTCAATATAATAGTCCTTCACATGGCGGGCATTATATGAATTCATCGCGCCGTAGAACTTAGAGGTAGCGGAATTGATCGTATCAGCGATATCGTCGGGCGAATCATAGTAATTGATGACCATAAACTCGCTCTCTGAAACTCTGCCGATAAAGCAGCTGTCATTATTAGAATGCTTCAAGGTCTCGGCTATCAGGCAGATCGTTTCCTCTATTTCATGAATACCGTAATTCTCATATATGAATTTATAATCGGGGATAGCATAAACAGAAAACGACACGGCCCTGTTATGATTATCCGAATCGGACGAGAAATCCTCGAACCACTCTGTAGTTCCTTTAAGGTTTGACAGACCCGTCAGCTGGTCGGTAAACGCTGCCGTCCTCAGACCTACGAGCATCATACGCTGGCGATAATAACCGACGAGTGAATTGAACGAAATGTTAAGAGCCTTTATCAAACGGTTTATCCTATGTGAATCACGCCTGAGATCATCGCTCTTCATTGCATAATAGCCGTAGACCTCACTGCCTGAATATATACTTCCAAGTATATAAGAGGACTTATCATCTATCCAGCCCTCGATATCGGGTATCATATCCCTGAACCTGAATTTTTTCAGCTTAGGAGAACGCATCGAATACTTTGAGCCGAACAGCTCAAGCTCCTCGGTGTAGATGATCTCCCTGTCCTGATCGTTTTCAAGCGCCTGCATGATAAAATCGGAATTTATGCAAAGATAGGATTCCGCAAGCAGAAGATCCGGCAGGATAGCTGTGAGCATATTCATATCCCTGACTTCAAGCGCTCTGTCAAGCCATTCGTACACATAATCCTCGTGAGCAAGGGAATCGTGTGATTCCGCAAACTGCTCCTTTGCCGCGACCCTGAGATCCATCTCCTCCGATACGCACCCGCAGGACTCGGAAAAATACGGCGCATACTTATTTAGATGTATTCTCGGCGGAGCATTGTTCTCGATGATATCTTTTATCACCTCTACCGTCATCTCTGCAAAGCCCCTGTAATCCTCGCGGCAGGTGGAAAGCTTCGGAAGATAATACGCAGCCTCGGGTACACCGTCAAAGCCCGTAACGATAACATCCTCAGGCAGACGGAAGCCGAGCTGTTTAAGCTCATCACAGACAGCTATCGCCATATAGTCATTAGCACAGAATATCGCCCTCGGCGGCGCACCGCGTTTATCGAGTATCCTGTGAAGAGCCATGCAGGCGGGTACATTCCAGTATTCGCCGTACTCCACATTATCCTCGGAAAACACAAGACCGTTAGCTTCAAGAGCATCTTTATAGCAGGATATCCTCAGAACAGAATCAGGGTCGTCCTCTTTGCGGCCTGCGATAAAGCAGGTATCGGTCACACCGTGCTCTTTTATCACATGATCTATCAGTTTTTTAAATCCCGTTGTATATTCATTGATTATGCAATGGCATCCATCAACAGTCCCCTTCAGTATCACCACAGGAACACCTGCTGCCTTTGCAAGGTCGATCATTCTGTCAGGAACAGCGGGATTCCTGAAATTCTCGTAATAAACCACAAGCGCGTCGAGAAGCTCATAGTTGATTATCTCATATACAGACTTTGCTCCGATATCATTATGATCGTTATTATAAAAATCGACAGAGCTGTTAAAAATGATAAGCTTGTACCCCGCAGACAGGGCTGCACGCTGAAAATAATGCAGATACTCGCTCAAGCCGACAGAATGTATCCTTGTAACACAAACTCCTATGACCCTTGTTTTGCCTATCATTCCAACACCTCCCGCCGCAAGGCTGCTGCACCTTTTATGTATATTTATTTATATAGTGCTATTGTAACATATTTACACATTATTGTCAACGCGCTTTGAAGGCTGTTTAATAACGGTCTGTTAATAAAACGTAAATCATCAGCTCAGCCGAAACAAATAGCGCAGCATCAAATATCGAACATCAAATGTTGATGATCTCACTTATCAAACCTTCATCAAGCTCATATGGGCAAAGAGCCAGCTTATCGGGCTTGGCAAGCACGCTCTGCGCCGATCGTTCAAGCAGATCGCGGTCTGCGGATATAGGTGCAAGTGCTTTTATCAGCTCGCCCAGTTCATCAGTCGATGTGAACCCTGCCGCAGCAAGAAGCTTATCCTGCATAGCTGCGGGCGAATATCTTAGATAATTGGCCTGAAATGCACCCACCGCAGGACCGTGAGGAATGCCCGCCTCATAGGTGAGCATATAGCTGAGAGCGTGAGGGATAGATGTCCCGTTCTGCGCGATCGCCATTCCCGCATAGGCTGCTGTTTCCATAAGAAGCTGCGCCGCTGCTTCATCTATCGGCAGTCGGCCTTCGATATACGGCCTGCACAGTCTCCAGCTATCGAGGCCTTTCAGGACTATCATATCACTGAAGCTGTCTGCAAGCGTATTGGCACCGCTCTCGATAAGATGTGCCAAAGCATCGACTGCGGTGTTCACAATTACTGTTCTCGGAGCAGACAGAAGGTACTTCCCGTCTATAAGTGCAAGCTTCGGAAAGATCCTGTGCTTTAATGACACCTTGGTCTTCAGATCATGACGGGTGATAACGGAAACACCTGTGACCTCGGAGCCTGTTCCGCAGGTCGTCGGAACAGCCGCTACAGGCAGTGCAAGGGTAGGAGCAGCTTCATACATATACTCCCACTCCTTATCGGGAGAACCGAGCATCAGTGCGGCAGCCTTAGCAGCATCAAGCGGAGAACCCCCGCCTATGCCGATAACAAAGTCTGCACCGAAGCCGAGCCCGACCTCACGCGCCCTCATGACCGTCTCAACGCTCGGGTTCTCCTCTATATCACTGAATACAACATACTCAACACCGTGTTTTTCAAGGGCAGCATTCACATCACCGAGCGAGCCGTTCTTAGCAGATGAGCTCCTGCCCGTAACTATCAGCGCACGGCTTCCGAGAGAGGCAAGCTCCCTGCTGTGTTTACTCACACAGTCATTCTCTGAATAGACTCTTGTCGGCATATAAAATCTCATTGATGACACTCCTTGTTTAGTTTTATCATTATTTTATTATATCATAAGTGTAAATATAAATCAAGGATATAAAAAGTGTTCAAAACCGAACAGATCAATTCCATTGACAAAAGCCGCCGAAGATGCTATAATCATAATAACAGAAGCAGATCAGCTGTATGCTTTGACTTCCCTGCCGATACTGCGCAGATCATACTTTAAAGGAGCTGCCAACATGAACGGAAAATTAAGAACGACCTTACTTGCTGCTGCGATAATACTTGCAGGCAGCCTTATGACCTCCTGCGGCTCGGCGCTGGATCAATTTGAGGGCAATTGGACGGTGCATTCGGTCAACGGCAAGAGCCCTGCGGATTTTGCTGCCGAAAACGGCGTATCGGAGCTGGGGACTGCAAAGAATTTCAGCTTCGATGACGACAAGGTCACTATAGAAGCATTAGACGAATTCGGCGCTGTTATCTCACAGACCTACAGCATCAAGCCCGCGGACGACGGTATTGATATTGACGCTGCGGGAGCTTCCGTATTCATGGAATACTCCGAGGAAGACGGAATGATAAAATACGCTGTCAAGCAGAATGATACCAAATATCAATATCTGCTCAAAAAGGGCAGCACCGATTTAGGCTCACTGCTGAAGATCACGCAGGAAAGAGGAAGCACAAAGACAACAGGAACGACCGAATAAATCAATGCAAACATAAAGTCCTTCTCTGCTGAACAGATGAGCAAAGAAGGACTTTTTCAGATCAGTAATCAGTTTCAGGCACAGTGCCTATTGTGAGAGACCGCGAAGCATCGGTATTAGGAGATGGATACTGTCCGACGGGGTCGGTGCCGTTCTGCCATTGCACGATATTGACATAACCTCTGTCGGTATCTATCTCAAAATACACCTGACATTCGGGCGATGTATCTGCAAAGACTTCATAGACCGCTTTATCTATCTTATTTGTCAGATCAAGCTGCTCCAGTGAAAGTACTTTGCCGTGCGAACAGTTCTTTATGGTGGCAGTATCGCCATCTGCTGCAAGATCAGCCATAGCAGCTGTAATTGTGGTAAACAGCAACTTAGCATTGGAATTGGCGGAACGCAGCTTTGACTTCTTAACATATCCTATCATCGAAGGAACAAGCACGGCTGCACCCAGACCTACCGCTGCGCCTGCTCCGAGAAGCACCTTGCTGCTGACATATGTGGCTGTGCTGCTGTCATCATTCTTCTTGGCATCATCATTGCTGCCGCAGGAAGCAAGAACGCTCACCGACATCATCGCTGATGTTATAAACGCTATGATCTTATTCATTTTCACGCAGATCACTCCTTTTAATATATTGTAGCACGTTACTGTTAAAAAGTCAATAGTATTAATCAAATCCGAGGTGATAAAATGAAGCTTGACCGTTTCGGCTGTATGATATTCGACCTTGACGGAACACTGATAGACTCTGCCGATGTCTGGAAGAATATAGATATCAAATTCCTGAAAAAACGCGGGATAGAGATACCCGACGACTATGCCAAAAGCGTTTCCGTGATGAATTTTTCAGATGCTGCCGAATACACCAAAAAACGCTTTTCTCTTGATGAATCCCCCGATGAACTGATAAACGAATGGTTCGAGATGGCAGTATACGAATACTCTCACAACATCAAAGCAAAGCCGCACGCGGCTGAGTTTCTCGGCCGCATCAAGCAGCTCGGGATAAAGACCGCGCTGGCGACTGCATCAAACAAGGCGCTATACACAGCTGTTCTTAAAAACAACGGTCTGCTCGGTTTTATTGATGCTTTTGCATCAACAGAAGAAGTACGGCGCGGCAAGGGTTTTCCCGACGTTTATCTTTTCGCTGCCGAAAAGCTCGGTTCAATGCCGCATGAATGCCTTGTTTTCGAGGATATAATCGAGGGCATACGCGGTGCCAAGGCGGGGGGCTTTGCAGCTGCTGCCGTTGTGAACGGAATTTTCCCCGAGGACGATGCTATGATGCGCCACGAGGCTGATCTGAGTTTTTCGGATTACTCGGAGCTTATTGCCATGCTGTAGAACGGTAGATCGTACATATGACATAAAAAGGCGGGTCATA
>CAMOFU010000070.1 GCA_946613705.1 uncultured Clostridia bacterium | reverse complement strand
GGACAGCACAGCCGCAGAAAGCTCAGCTGCCGAAAGCACTGCTGACGAAAGCACCGCGCCCTCAGAAGAGCTCGGTGAGCCCGATGTCCCCGCCGATGCACCGTTTGCCGAGAAGACCGCGATCAAGTATAACGGTGTTGTATTCAAAACAGGCGATAAGATGGCTGATATCAAGGACAAGCTCGGCACCGAAGCCAGACCCTCCGAGAAGTCCAAGCCCTGCGTTCCCGATGCTCAGGAGGTAGAGAACTGCTATTATCCGGGTCTCAGCGTACAGGTCAATTACGAGGGCACGATCATCAACATCTCGCTTGACGAGAGCACCTACCCGGGCGGCGACGGTTCGACAGCAGGCGGAGTAAAGCTCGGAGATACTATTGAAAAGGCAAAGAAATTCTTAGGCACCCCCGATGAGGAGGACGAATTCGGCCTGACCTACAAGGACGGCGAAAAGAGCCTGCGTGTGCTTGCTCATGATGACGGCAAGATCTTTGTCATCACACTTGAGGACGGCAGCCTGCCGTTCTGATGAGCCACCCGAAATACTGCCAAAAATTAAGAGCTGAGGCTTCAGGGTCTCAGCTCTTTGTGTTTTCTGTAGGGGTACTAAAGCGCTCAGAACAGCTTGTCCATTTCTCCGATCAGACTGCCGAACAGCGCAAGTGCGTCGTTGATCGGCTTTTCGGTCGCCATGTCAACTCCCGCTCCGCGCAGCAGAGATATCGGGTCTTCCGAACAGCCGCCCGAAAGGAACCCGAGATAATCCTTTACCGCAGGCTCGCCCTCTTTCAGTATGCGCTGCGAAAGCGCGATAGCCGCGGAAAAGCCCGTTGCATACTGATAAACATAGTAGTCATAGTAAAAATGCGGGATACGCGCCCATTCAAGCGCTATCTCCTCGTCGATCACCATGTCGCTGCCGAAGTAGAGCTCGTTGAGCTCACGGTAGATGCTGCACAGTGTCTCGGCGGTCAGTGTCTCGCCCTGCGCCGCCAGCTCGTTGATCTTCAGCTCGAACTCCGCAAACATCGTCTGCCTGTAAAGCGTCGTGCGGAACTGCTCAAGGAAATAGTTGATAAGATACGCCCTTTCGCGCTTATCTGAGGTGTTGTTGAGAAGATACTGCATCAGCAGCGACTCGTTGCAGGTGGAAGCGACCTCCGCCACGAATATAACGTAATCCGAATAAACGATCGGCTGATCCTTGTTCGAGAGATATGAGTGTATCGCGTGACCCATCTCGTGAGCAAGAGTGAACATACAGTTGAGCGTATCCTTGTGGTTGAGCAGCACATACGGGTGTACCCTTGCGCCTGCCGAATACGCCCCCGAGGTCTTGCCCTCGTTCTCGTAAACATCTATCCAGCGCTCCTCAAAGCCCTTGCGGATAAGCGCAAGATAATCCTCTCCCATCGGCGCGAGCGCTTTCAGCACCGTTTCCTTCGCCTCGTCAAAGGTTATCTTCATATCCACGTCCGAAACGATATTCGCATAAACGTCGTACATATGCAGCTCGTCAACACCCATCAGCTTTTTGCGCAGCTTAACATAGTCGTACATATAATGCATATTCTCGTGGACAGCCTTTATCAGATTGTGATACACCTCAACAGGCACCTCGTTCGCCGAGAGCGCAGCCTCGAGCGAGGAGGAGTAGCGCCTTGCCTGTGAGCCGAACTGTACCGCCTTGATCTGCGCATTCAGCACTGCGGCATATGTGTTTTTGAAGCTGCCGTAGGTGCTGTACATCGACTGAAATGCCGACCTTCTCAGCTCCCTGTCACTGCTCTGCATCATCGGCACATACGAGCCGTGTGTGACCTGATGTGCGGCACCGTCTTTATCGACAGCATCGGGGAACCTCAGATCAGCGTCAGAGATCATCGAGAAGATGTTTTCGGGTGTCTGGGTCAGCTCGCCCGCCAGCGCCAGCACCCGCTCCTCGGCCTCGGAAAGAACATGATCCTTTTTCAGCCTTATGCGGTCGAGCGCACGCTTGTACAGACGCAGCTCCTCACACTCGCTGTAGAAGCCTTCCAGCGTCTCCTCGGGTATAGCGATAAGCTCGGGCGTTTCAAAGCTGCCTGCCGCGTTTATGCTGACAAAGGCATTCATCAGCTGCCCCACCATGCCCTGATACAGTGCATTGGCGGTATCCTCGTCCGAGCGGCGCTGAGCGTAATTCCCGAGACTGTCCGCCAGTACGGATATCTCGTCCGAGAGCCGCATGAACTCAAGCAGCACCTGCGCACTCGTGCCGAGCCTGCCCTTGTACTTGGCAAGCTTATCGGGGAGCGCCTGCAATTTGGCAAGGTCTGCCCGCCAGTCGTCATCTGTCGGATAGATGTCCTCAAGCCTCCACTTGAACTCCTCGGGTACTTCCGATCTCTTCGGTATTCTTTCGTCGGTCATATGATCTCTCCTTCTATGCGGTCCTCCGCCGCTGTGATTGATGACATATCTGTTATTTGTCTATACTTATCCTGCCCACAGGATTGCGTCTGTAATCGGTATAATCGGCATTATAGTTCAGATCAAAGTTTTTCGCCTCGGCAAACAGCGGGTCGTAGAGCCTGCCGTCAACCGTGAACCAGGAGTGCGAGGTGTCGTGGCAGACATAGATGTTGGTGTAGCCGATCTCCATAAACAGGTATGCAGCCGCGCAGGAATCGGATACACAGCAGCCGCGGTTCCTGACGAAGATATCGTTCGCATAGTCGGCATCCCATTCATCGGTCGTCTGATAGATGTTGGAAAGCAGTCTCCACCTGTAGTATGGGTGCTTGCTGTACTCCCAGACAAAGCACTTGTAGCGCTTCTGCTCCATGGTATCGCTCGGCTCGGTGATATCGAGCATTATCTGATGAGCCCGCATCATGGTAGCAATGCGGTCTTTAAGATACGGTGTCAGCGAGACAGCCTTGCCCGTCTTATCGACCTTGACCTTATTGATCGTCGTGTTCGTGACGAGCTTGCCGCTGATGCGGTCAAAGCAGTAATAGTTACCGCCTATCTCCTGCCAGCCCGTCTGCATAACGCCCTTGGCATCGTAAAAATACGTCGCGCCGTTCTTTGTCACCATTCCCGAGCCGATGATCTTGAACGTCTTTGAGAGCGAGCCCTTGAAGTTGCCCTTGCCCCTGACCGTCACGGTCGCGGTGCCCTTTGACGTGTTGTTGCTGTAGGACAGCGTGAAGTCGGTGCCGTTCACAAGCTTATACGACTTGTATTTCAGCGTCGGCACGGGCTTTACCGCACTGCCCGTGTACATATACGAGGGATCGAGCCCCGAAACGGAGGCATCTGCGATATCCGCCTGCACGACGTTGAACTTCTTCGTGCCCGTTCCCGTGTATTTGCCCTTGCCCTTTACGGTGATAGTCGCGGTGCCGACATTCTTGCAGTTTGCTATCGTGTAGGTGTAATCGGTCCCCTCTTTAAGCTTGTTCCCGTCGGTGTCGCGCACGGTGACGGTCGGCTTCAGATCTCTCCCGCGGTACACATAATTCAGCGTTGGAACGGTTATCTTCCCGATACCGCCCTTGACAGTCTTCGACCTCAGCGAGCTGTAATTGCCGTAGCGCTTTCCGTCCTTTGTCACAAAGGCACGCATCTTGATGTAATACTTCTCGCCGGGCTCGGGAACGTTTTTCAGGTTCACATAGTTCTTTCCCTCACTCGCCCACACCGTTGTGCTGTGATAGTTCGCAAACGTGCGGTCGGTGCTGTAGAGTATCTGATAGCCCTCGGCATCTCTGACGGGGTCCCAGTTCACAACCACATTTCCCTTGCCTGTTTCAAGCGTTGTTATAGCGATAGTAGATGGCTTCACGACAAATTCCCTGGTCGCCATTCCCGTGTAGCTGCCCATGCCGACCACGATTATCGAAGCAATGCCCGCCTTGCGGTTGTCCTTGTAGTAAAGCTTATAGTCGGTGCCCTTTTTCAGCTTTGTTCCGTTCACCTTTACCGTGACCTCATCTGCGCCGTTGCGGTCATCGGGGGTAACGGCGGTACCCTTGTATGTGTAGGACGCATATCGCAAGGTTATCTTCGCATTCGATACTGATATCTTTGCAGCATTTCCTGCCGCAGCCGAGACCACGGGCAGCTCGAACTTATCCGCCGCAGCCGTCTGTACGGCAGCCGCCGTGCCCGCAGCCGCAGTCACCGCGATCATAAATGCCGTTATTTTTCCTGCAAGCCTTCCAAAAGCCTTCATCTTGCATACCTCCCTAAGATCAATCCATTCTCACCAGCCCGACGGGGTCTCTTCTGTAGTCAACATAATCGGAATTATAGTTCGCGTCCCATACGTTCTCTGCAAACAGCGGGTCATAAAGCTTATTCCCGACAAAGAACCAGCCGTGCCGTCCGTCGTGACCGATCCATATATCCTTGTAGCCGATCTCGATGAACATGAATGCGCACGCGCAGGAATCCGCAACACAGCAGCCGCGGTGGCGCTGGAATATATCGTTCGCAAACTCAACGTCCCACTCGTCCGAGACCTTGTAGCAGTTGGCGAGCAGTCTCCAGACATAATACGGGTGCTCAAACACTTCCCAGCGGAAGACCTTGAGCCGCTTCTCCTCCATACTGTCGGAGGGGTCTGTCAGTTCAAGCACCTTTTGGTGCGCGGTCATCATCGTCTGTATCCTCTTGATGAGATACGGTGTCAGCGAGACAGCCTTGCCCGTCTTATCGACCTTGACCTTATTGATCGTCGTGTTCGTGACGAGCTTGCCGCTGATGCGGTCAAAGCAGTAATAGTTACCGCCTATCTCCTGCCAGCCCGTCTGCATAACGCCCTTGGCATCGTAAAAATACGTCGCGCCGTTCTTTGTCACCATTCCCGAGCCGATGATCTTGAACGTCTTTGAGAGCGAGCCCTTGAAGTTGCCCTTGCCCCTGACCGTCACGGTCGCGGTGCCCTTTGACGTGTTGTTGCTGTAGGACAGCGTGAAGTCGGTGCCGTTCACAAGCTTATACGACTTGTATTTCAGCGTCGGCACGGGCTTTACCGCACTGCCCGTGTACATATACGAGGGATCGAGCCCCGAAACGGAGGCATCTGCGATATCCGCCTGCACGACGTTGAACTTCTTCGTGCCCGTTCCCGTGTATTTGCCCTTGCCCTTTACGGTGATAGTCGCGGTGCCGACATTCTTGCAGTTTGCTATCGTGTAGGTGTAATCGGTCCCCTCTTTAAGCTTGTTCCCGTCGGTGTCGCGCACGGTGACGGTCGGCTTCAGATCTCTCCCGCGGTACACATAATTCAGCGTTGGAACGGTTATCTTCCCGATACCGCCCTTGACAGTCTTCGACCTCAGCGAGCTGTAATTGCCGTAGCGCTTTCCGTCCTTTGTCACAAAGGCACGCATCTTGATGTAATACTTCTCGCCGGGCTCGGGAACGTTTTTCAGGTTCACATAGTTCTTTCCCTCACTCGCCCACACCGTTGTGCTGTGATAGTTCGCAAACGTGCGGTCGGTGCTGTAGAGTATCTGATAGCCCTCGGCATCTCTGACGGGGTCCCAGTTCACAACCACATTTCCCTTGCCTGTTTCAAGCGTTGTGATCTTTGCCGTGGCAGGCTTGATAATGAACTCCCGCGATGCCATGCCCGTGTATTTCCCGCAGCCGACTACCATGATCTGCGCGGTGCCGACCTTGCGGTTGTCCTTGTAATAGACCTTGTAGTCGGTATCCTTTTTCAGCTTTACGCCGCCGAGAGTGACAGTCACTTCATCATTGCCGTTCCGCTTATCGGGAGTTATCGGCGAGCCCGTATAAGTATATGAAGCATAACGCAAAGTTATCTTCGCCTTGGTGAGCATTCTGTCCTGCATCAAAGAAACAGTCTTGGTCGGGACAGAGACACTCTCCGTCTCCGCCGCTGCACAGGCTGCCGCAGAGCTCACAGCTGCCGCTCCCGCTATTATCAGAGCCGCTATCGTCTTCTTTAACATAATTGATCTCCCCTTTTCGATCGGATAATATGATCTAATAATAATAATAATAATAAAATTAACAGATAAAAATATACAGAATGATAACATATCATAATCATATATCTCATTGATTATTATATCATCTTTTTCGGCATATTGTCAATATTAATCACTAATTTATAATTGTTTTGAGGGATTTTTACATATATTTACATAAGTTTATTTCTGCTTTGTTAAAATTAAGAAAAATATTGATGAAATTTACATTTCGTTCATAAAGCGTTAATTTTATATGCAATAATTGAAGAGAAACATTTGGTATAATTAAAATATATATTATAAACATTCTTTGAATATTGAATATCTATTTAAGGAGGGGATCAGTATGTCACTGGGAAGAGTTCTTGTTGTAGATGATGATAAGAACATATGTGAACTTCTGAGACTGTATCTCGAAAAGGACGGTTACGGTGTTATTCTCGCTCACGACGGTGAGGAGGCTATCGTTAAATTCAATGCTCTTAAACCCGATATCATTCTGCTCGATATCATGCTGCCCGGGATAGACGGCTGGCAGGTGTGCAGAGAGATCAGAAGGAAATCCAATGTACCGATCATAATGGTAACAGCCAAGCAGGAGACCTTTGATAAGGTCCTCGGTCTTGAGCTCGGTGCCGATGACTATATCGTCAAGCCTTTCGATACCAAGGAGGTCATCGCAAGGATAAAGGCTGTCTACAGGCGTGTCGGCCAGTCGGGCAGCGAGCAGGAGGTCAAGGAGGTCAAGTATGACAAGCTTTCCGTAAATATGACCCAGTATCAGCTCAAAGTTGACGGAAAGGTAATAGATACTCCCCCGAAGGAGCTGGAGCTGCTGTTCCATCTGGCTTCAAACCCCAACCGCGTTTATACCCGCGACCAGCTTCTTGATGAAGTATGGGGCTTTGAATATTACGGCGATTCAAGAACTATAGATGTTCACGTAAAGAGACTGCGCGAAAAGCTTGAGGGCGTTTCGGACAAGTGGGCACTCAAGACCGTGTGGGGCGTAGGCTATAAGTTTGAAGTCGCCGAAGGCTCACATGAGTGACCGCAAAAGCATATTCCTTAAATACTTTGTGATCTATTCAGCAGTAATACTCATAAGCTTTATATGCTTAGGCGCAGTATTACTGCTTGTTTCGTCCAGATACTTTTTGCAGGAGAAAAAGGATCTGCTGGACAAAAACGCAAAAGAGATAGCTGCCGATGTTACCGAGTGCATAAGCCGCTCCCCCGTCGGGTGGAAAAAGACCATAGAGCAGAGCATGGCAGAGCGCACCGCAAGGAGCGGTATAGATTTCCTGCTCTGCGATGATGACGGGACGATCATAGTGTCCTCGGATATGAGCAGCGAGATCTCCGATCTGAATATAGACAGGGATATGCTGGATAAATTTGACAACAGCACAGAGTATATTATGAGCACCTTTGAGGGCTCTGCCGAGCAGTACCACATCACGAGCGTGAGCTTCACGGTGAACGGACCGAAGTATTATGTGATAGCACTCACTCCGAAGGCCGATCAGGACAGCTATGTCTGGGAGATCATGAAGGTCTTCCTTATATCTATGGTGGTCGTTTATGTGGCTGTGATAATAGCGGTATACTTTGTTGCGAAGAGGCTCTCCGCGCCGATCATCGAGATCGCGGCAGTGTCAAGAGAATTAGGCAGAGGCAATTTTTCCGTAAAGCTGCCCGAATATAATATCTCTGAGATGCAGGAGCTCAGCAACGCTTTCAACGAGATGGCAGTTTCGCTGAAAAACAACGATACGATGAGAAACAGCTTTGTGGCTAATGTCTCTCACGAGCTGAGGACACCCATGACCTCGATCGGCGGCTTCGTGGACGGTATGCTCGACGGGACGATACCGCCCGATCAGCACCGCCATTACCTCACGATCATCTCCTCCGAGGTAAGCAGGCTCACAAGGCTGGTGCGCTCGATGCTCAACCTTGCCAAGATCGAAGCAGGAGAGCTGGAGCCCAATATGACCAGATTCTCGGTGCTTGACCCGATCGTTGATACGCTCGTGACCTTCGAGTCGCGGCTCGAGGCGAAGCATATCGAGGTCAGAGGGCTGGATATCGACAGAATGTATCTCTATGCCGATAACGACCTTATACATCAGGTGATGTATAACCTTATCGAAAATGCGATCAAGTTCGTTGATGACAGCGGATATATCGAGTTCTCATTCTCGAGCGTCGGTTACATGACGGTCATCTCGATCAAGAACAGCGGAGAGGGTCTCAGCGAGGACGAGCTGCCGCTGGTGTTCGACAGATTCTACAAGACCGATAAATCCCGCGGTCTGGACGCTACGGGTGTCGGGCTCGGACTGAATATAGTCAAGTCGATAATCCGTCTGCACGGCGGAAAGATCATGGTAAGAAGCGTAAAGGGCGAATACACCGAGTTTGTGTTCACCGTCCCGAACAGAAAGATAGACAAATAACAAACAACAAACAACAAATAACAAACAACAAAAAATAACAGCAAAGGAGGCAGCAGATGGAAGATAACGAGCTGCACGAGGTACCGCAGGATACTTCTTCTCAGGAACAGCCGCAGGATCCTTCTTCTCAGGAGCAGCAGGATACTGCCCGACAGGATAATATTGAAACTGTGACCGAGGCAGCCGAGCAGGCCGTAAAGCGGATAGGCAGAGATATGCCGCCCGCCCCTCCGCTGCCCGAGGAGCCTGTACGCGGCACTGCCTACAGCGACCCGTTCTTCAATATACCTCCCGTTCTCGGAGCAATGGACGGGCTCGACCGCGAAAGCTTCTGGCAGGAGGTGACCGCCGCAAAGCCGAAGCGCAAAAGGCCCTCGGCAGCAGTGCTGATACTTGCGGTGCTGATGCTGCTGGTGATGACGGGTGTGTTCATAACTGCGGTGAACGGGCGCGGCTGGCTGGTCAGGCTCGTAAGCGGCGGAAAGAACATCGAATTCACACTGCCGACCGTTGATAAGCCCAAGCTGGACAGCAGCAAATATCAGGCAGACGGCAGATATACCGTCGAGGGTGTGTCGGAGGCTATATCTCCTTCGGTAGTCTCGCTGGAGATCTACGAGTCAAAGACCTCGCTGATGCCCACCAGTCAGGGCAGCGGTATCATTATGACTACCGACGGGTATATCGTGACGAATGCTCACGTTGTCGAGGGTGCAGCCAGGATCAAGGCAGTGCTGCACAGCAAGGAGGAATTTGCCGCCGATGTCATCGGAAGCGACGCGCAGAGCGATATAGCTGTTATAAAGATCGGCAAGACAGGGCTGCAGCCTGCCGAATACGGCGATTCCGATAAGGTCGCCCTCGGAGAGGACGTTGTGTGCATCGGCTCGCCCGCAGGCTTCTACGGATCGGTGACAAGAGGCATAGTCTCGGGACTTGACAGACTGATAAAGGTCGAAAGCTTCTCTACCCCGATGAAGTGCATACAGGTCGATGCGGCTATAAACCCCGGGAACTCGGGCGGTGCTCTGCTGAATATGTGGGGACAGGTCATCGGCATAACAAGCTCAAAGCTTTCCTCGACCAAGTATGACGGCATAGGCTTTGCGATCTCGATAAATGCCGCAAGGCCGATAATCGAGGAGCTTGTCTCGGTAGGCTATCTGGCGGAGAAGCCGAGGATAGGGATAACCTATTACTATATCACGGAGGAGACTGCCAGAAGCGCCAACGCAAAGGCGGGACTGCTCATAGCCGAGATAGATCAGAAATGCGACATCTCGAATACGGAGCTCAAGCAGGGCGATATCATCACCTCGATCAACGGACAGGAGATCTCCGACAGCGAGCAGGTCAAGAAGGTGCTCGACGGCTGTGCCGTGGGAGACACCGTAAGCGCTCACGTTTTCAGACCCGATCAGGAAGGCACGGGCGGCACCGAGTTTGACATAACCTTCAAGCTCGAAAAGGATCAAAGCTCGTTTATCGAAACAGAAAGCAAGTGAGGTAACAGACCAGATGGAAGCACTCAGGATCGTGATGACGCTTGTGATAAGCGGCCTGATCGGTTATTTTACAAATTATATCGCTGTGAAGATGCTTTTCCGCCCGAGGACGGAGAAGCATATCTTCGGAAAAAGAGTTCCGTTCACCCCCGGAGTGATACCCCGAAACAAGCCGCGGCTGGCAAAGGCTCTCGGCAATGCAGTAGGTGAACAGCTGCTCACGGGCAATGATCTCAAGGAGGCGCTGTCCTCCGAAAGAACGGCAAATGCGGCAGCGGAGCATATCACACGCAGCATATTCTCGGACGACACGCTCGGAAGCAAGCTCGGCAGCCTGCTCGGAGATAATGCCGAGGCAGCAAAAGAGCTGGCGGCAAGGCGGATAACCGAGACAGTCACAGCGAAAATAAAGGCTGCGGATATCTCGTCTGTCATCATCAGCGAGGGAACGGCAGCTATCAAGGAAAAGGTCGCGGGCTCTATGCTGGCAATGTTTGTCAACGACGAGCTGATAGCCCAGCTTGCCGCACCGCTTGCTGATAAGATCGACGGTTATCTCGACGAGAATGCCGAGCCTGCCGTTTCAAAGGCGGTAAACGAGGAGCTGGAGCTGCTGCTGCACCGCTCCCCTGCCGAGCTGCTCGAAAACAGCGGCATCACACAGGAGCGCGTCAGGGCGGCGGCAGCAGCGCTTTTCAGCAGGGCTGCTGCGGATTCGCTGGACGATATCATCGCTTCGGTGGATATCCCGTCGATCGTTGAGGACAGGGTGAATGCCATGAGTGTCGAGCAGGTGGAGGAGCTTGTGATGTCGGTAATGAAGCACGAGCTCAATGCTGTCATAAGCCTCGGCGGACTTATCGGTGTGATAATCGGTCTGCTGAATGTCGCGGTGCAGAAAATATAGATCAAAAC
>CAMOFU010000069.1 GCA_946613705.1 uncultured Clostridia bacterium | reverse complement strand
GTTGAGGGCAATGTAGGTGCTGTTGTTGAGGTCAATATCGAGACAGACTTTGCTGCAAACAACGAGGAGTTCAAGGCCTTCGTTGCAGCAGTTGCAAAGACAGTTATCGAGAACGATCCCGCAGATCTTGACGCTCTGAAGGCTATGAAGATCAGCGGCGGCGACAAGACCGTTGAGGAGACTCTTCAGGATCTGTTCATCAAGATCAGAGAGAATATGCTCATCCGTCGTTTCAAGAGATTCGAGGGCGTGCTCGTGCCTTACGTTCACGGCGGCGGCTCTATCGGCGTTATGGTAAAGCTTGACACCGATCTGCCCGCAGACAAGGTATTCGAGGTCGGCAAGAACTGCGCTTTGCAGGTAGCTGCCATGAACCCGAGCTATCTCAACAGAGAGGCTGTTCCCGCTGAGGCTCTTGACGAAGAGAAGAAGATACTTCTCGCTCAGATGGCTGAGGATCCCAAGATGGCTAACAAGCCCGAGCAGGTAAAGGCAAAGATCGTAGAGGGCAAGGTAGGAAAGTTCTATTCCGAGAACTGCCTGCTTGACCAGACCTTCGTTAAGTCCGATCTGTTCGAGGGCTCTGTAGGCAAGTATGTTGAGGACGCTGCTAAGAAGCTCGGCGGCAATATCAAGGTCGTTGAGTATGCTCGTTTTGAGCGCGGCGAGGGCGTTGAGAAGAAGGAAGAGAACTTCGCTGACGAGGTAGCTTCGATGATGAAGAAGTGATCGTCGGTCACATATCATAAACTCAATACAAACTGCAAAGAGCAGCATCGTGAACGGTGCTGCTCTTTTTATTTGTAATATGCGGGGGCACGGGGAAATAGAATAGTAACAGGCAGGATATAAAAAAGCGCAGCCGAAGCTGCGCCGCTATGCCGATCATTTAGATGCCTTGATCTCCGCAAGACAGCTTGCACATATAGACTTGCCCTTGTAGTCAACTATATCCTCGGGGCTGTTGCAGAAAACACAAGTGCGCTGGAATTTTTTAAGTATTATCATATCGTCATCCGTATATATCTCAATAGCATCCTTCTCATTGAGATCGAAAGTTCTCCTAAGCTCAATAGGAAGAACGATACGTCCAAGCTCGTCAACTTTTCTTACAATTCCTGTCGATTTCATTCAAAGATCTCCTTTACTCCCAATGGGATTTTCTTCTTCTCTTATTCTATTATATAATTCATTTTGACTTTTGTCAATAGCGTTTTATTGATAAAAACCGACATACTACAAGAATTTATAATTTATTAATAAAATACTGTACTTTGAGGTGATGTATTTGAACTCTGTGCTGGCTATACTCTGCGCAGGCGGGGTGGTATATGCCGTCGTCTGCGGAAACAGCGGAGAGCTTTCGGCTGCGGCTGCGGGCTCTGCGACAGATGCGGCGGAGCTGTGGTTCACGGTCGCGGCGGCGATGATGTTCTGGAGCGGTATGATGCGGGTGGCGGAAAAGGCGGGGCTGACAAAGCTGCTCTGTCGGGCGGTGCGTCCGCTGCTGGGAAGGCTGCTCCCCGATATCGGGCGGGACAGCCGCGCGATGCAGACCGCCTCGCTGAACCTTGTGTCCAACCTTCTCGGGCTGGGTAATGCGGCTATGCCCTCGGGAATCGAGACTATGCGCGAGCTTGGAAGGACAAATGCTCCGCCGCGCACGATGGCGGCATTCGTGCTGCTAAACACCTCGTCCGTGCAGCTCATACCGATGAACCTTATCACACTGAGGGCGAAGGCAGGCAGCCACTCCCCTGCCGACTGCGTGCTGCCGATAATCATAAACTCGCTGCTGGCGCTGAGCTGCGGGCTGATGATGATAACGCTTATATACGGAGGTAAAAGAAATGCAATGGTTCGCACTGGCGGCACCGCTGCTTACGGCGGTCGTACTGACTGCGGCGGCGATAAAGCGCGTGGACATCATGGAGGAATTCAGCCGCGGCGCAATGGAGGGCTTGAAAACTGCGGCTGACCTGCTTCCCGTACTGCTGCTTGTGGTAACGGCGGTATCGTTCGCTTACCGCTCGGGAGCGCTCGGGGGACTGTCAGAGCTCGCTGCACCGCTCCTCGAACGGCTCGGCATATGCCGCGATACCGTACCGCTCGCGCTTATAAGGCCTGTCTCGGGCAGCGGGGCGCTGGCGGTATACAGCAGCATCATCGGCGGGCTCGGCGCAGACAGCTTTGCAGGGCGCACTGCTACAGTATTGATGGGCTCGACCGAGACGACCTTTTACACGATCGCGGTCTACTACTCGGCAGTGCAGCTCAGACCGAGGGCGGGGGTCTTCATATCATCGCTCACGGCAGATGCGGCAGGGTTCATATTCTCCTCGGCGATCGTCAGACTGTTTTACTGAGGTATCTCTGCCAAATTGCGGGAAAATATCAAAGAAGGCAGAAAAATGTCGAAAATCGCTTGACAATCGAATTATTTGCTGATATAATAGTTAGGAGGCTAATTAGTCTTCTAACTATTGTTGTATATAGACATTTGATGCAAGGAGGCAATAAAATGGCAGACCTGACCGAAGAAATGAAGCTGCGCCCGCGCAGACTGCTTGAAAAAGAGGACGCAGAGCCCTCGATGTTCATAACCGATATTGCAAAGCTCTTCACACAGATGGTAAGACGCTCATTCCCCGAAAACGAGCCCTCGCACGGCAGCAGGAGAATGTTCCGTATCCTTTGTATGCACGACGGGATAACACAGGTAGAGCTGGCGAAGGCTGCGGGGCTGTCGTCGCCCTCCGTTTCGGCAGCACTGAATAAAATGGAGGCAGACGGTCTTGTGCGGCGCGATGCAGATAAGAAGGACAGGCGCAAGGTGTTCGTCTACATAACCGAAAAGGGACGCAGTCAGGACGATCAGGTGCGCCGCCGCTGCAAGGAGGTAGAGACCATCATGCTCAAAGGCGTTACCGCCGAGGAGCGTGAACAGCTGATAACGATACTGCGCAAGCTGCTGCGCAATATGCTCGAGGAGGGAGATATTTGAAGCTTGCAAGATACCTTAGACCCTATCTCCTGTTTGCACTGCTGACCCCTCTTACGATGATAGGCGAGGTACTGGTCGATCTGCTGCAGCCCAAGCTGCTCTCGCAGATAGTCGATGACGGTGTGCTGCCGCAGAACATGGAAGTGATAATCCACACGGGGATAATAATGCTGCTGACTATAATCATCGGCGGTGCCTGCGGCGTGGGCTCCTCGGCATTCAGCGGCATGGCATCGCAGGGCTTTGCGCGGGATCTGAGAAACGATGTGTTTGATAAGGTCATGCGCTTATCCT
Source organism: uncultured Clostridia bacterium (assembly GCA_946613705.1). Lineage (GTDB taxonomy): Bacteria > Bacillota > Clostridia > Oscillospirales > Ruminococcaceae > FB2012. The sequence continues at coordinate 7,630 of CAMOFU010000069.1, read as the reverse complement.
TTCAGCAGACCGACAGGTTCACGACAGGCTCGCTCGTTACAAGGCTCACAGCCGATATCACCGCGATACAGCAGCTCGTCGATTTCTCGCTGAGAATGCTGGTGCGCAACCTGATGTTCCTCATCGGCGGAGTGTTCATGATGATGCAGCTCAATGTCCGCTTCGGGCTGGTGATAGCGATATCGCTGCCGATAGAGGTGCTTATCGTTGTGGTCATAATGAAGTTCGCAAACCCGCTGTATACGATAGTTGCGGGAAGGCTCGACAATGTAAACTCGGTGATGCAGGAAAACGTCACGGGTGCAAGAGTTGTCAAGGCATACGTCCGCGAGGAGCACGAGACCGAACGCTTTGACGGTGCAAACGGCGCACTGATGACCGCCAACCTCAAGGTGATGAAGCTGGTGGCGCTGCTGCAGCCGCTGCTGATGATAATAATGAACGCTGCCGTTATCATGGTCATATACATAGGCGGCTTGCAGGTAGAGGCTGCTGACCTGAAGGTCGGCGAGGTCATGGCGGCGGTCACCTATGTGACACAGATACTCCACGGGATAATGATGCTCTCGATGATGTTCCAGAGCATCTCGCGTGCGTCGGCTTCCGCAAAGAGGCTCAACGAGGTGCTGGAAACAGAGCCCGCGGTTGCAGACGGAGCAGGGGCTGACTGTACAGAAAAGGGTACAGTTGAGTTCAGGAACGTCACGTTCAGATATCCGCGCTCGGGCGGCAGACCCGTGCTCAGCGGGATAGACCTGAAGATACACAGCGGCGAGAGCCTTGCTATACTGGGCGCTACGGGCTCGGGCAAGAGCTCGCTGGTGAACCTTATCCCGCGCTTTTACGATGCAGTAGAGGGCGAGGTGTATGTTGACGGCGAGAACGTAAGGAACTACAAGCTTGACGAGCTGCGCAGCCGCATAGGAGTGGTGCTGCAAAAGAGCGAGCTTTTCTCGGCAACAGCCGCAGAGAATATAGCATGGGGCGACAAAAATGCCGACAAAGCGCAGATCACCGCTGCCGCAGAGATCGCACAGGCAGACGAGTTCATCTCTGCTATGCCCGACGGATACGACACACGCATCGCCGAGAAGGGCGCTTCCCTCTCGGGCGGACAGAAGCAGCGTATGTCGATCGCCCGCGCCGTGCTGAAACGCCCCGAGATACTGATATTCGACGACTCGACCTCTGCGCTCGATCTGCGGACAGAGGCAACGCTCCGTCAGCGCCTGCGGGAAAGCCTTGCGGGAACGACCGTGATAACGATAGCTCAGCGCATAGCCTCGGTCAAGGACTGCGACCGTATCGCGGTGCTCGATCACGGGCGGCTGGTCGGCTGCGCTCCGCACGACGAGCTGATGAAGACCTGCGAGGTATATCAGGATATCTACCGTTCGCAGGTGAAGGGAGGTGAGGGATAATGCCTCCCATGATGCCGGGCACCCCCGGGAGCAAGGGCGGTCCGGGCAACCGTCACGCTGCCCTGCTGACCCGTGAGAAGCCCAAAAACATCAAACGCACCCTCGGCAAGCTGCTGAGATACATCGGCAGGAGCAAGTATCTGTTCTTTGCTCTGCTGGCGGTGATGCTGACGATCACGGTGCTGAATCTCCTCGCCCCGATGATACAGCAGATCGCGATAGACTGCATAACCCCCTCGGAAAGCCGCAGCGGGATAGACAAAAGCAAGCTGACCGAAACGCTTATACTGCTGGCAGCCGTCTACGGTGTTTCGGCGCTGATGACCTATTTGCAGGGCATATTCTCTGCCAAGCTCTCCCAGATAACGGTGCGCACTATGCGGCGCGACCTGTTCGAGAGCCTTGTGCATCTGCCGATAAAATACATCGACAGCCACAGCCACGGCGATCTGATGAGCCGAATGACCAACGACGTTGAGAATATCTCCACGACCGTTTCGCAGTCGATAGGCTCGCTCATCTCGGGTGTGCTGACAGTGCTCGGTACATTCGTGATAATGCTCACCTACTCTCCCCTGCTTACGCTGATATCCCTCTCGACCATCTTCCTGACTGTTTTCGTATCCTCGAAAATGACGAAATACATGAAAAAATTCTTTGTTGAGCAGCAGGTGATACTCGGGCGGATAAACGGCCACGTTGAGGAAATGGTGACAGGCTACCGCACGGTGGTGGCATACTCGAAGGAGCAGGACGCGATAAACGACTTCCGCTCAATGAGCGACGAGCTGCGCCGCACGGGTATCAAGGCGCAGATCTGCGGCGGCATGATGGGGCCGCTGATGAACTGCATCTCGAACTTCGGCTTCGTGCTTATCGCGGCATTCGGCGGCTGGTTCAGCATTCAGGGCTGGATCACCGTCGGAACGATACAGGCATTCATACTCTATTCCAAGCAGTTCTCCCGCCCGATCAACGAGATCGCCAACCAGTATGCGAATATCCAGACCGCGATCGCGGGCGCAGAGCGCATCTTTGAGGTAATGGAAGCCGAGCGCGAGCCGCTGGGCGGCAGCAAGCCCTTTTCTGCCGATAACGTAAAGGGCGATATCAGCTTCAAGGATATAGACTTCAGCTATGTCCCCGAAAAGCAGGTGCTCAGCGGCCTTGACCTCTGGGTCAAGCAGGGGCAGAAGATCGCCATTGTAGGCGCAACGGGCTCGGGCAAGACCACGATAGTAAATCTTCTCACCCGATTCTACGATGTTGACCGAGGAACTATAACTATCGACGGCACCGACATCACCGAGATACCCGTCAGCGAGCTGCGCCGCTCGATAGCAATAGTTTTGCAGGACACGGTGCTGTTCTCGGGCACGATCGGCGACAATATCCGCTACGGCAGATCGGACGCAACGGACGAGCAGGTGAAGGCGGCGGCTGACAAGGCATATGCCGATGAATTCATCGAGCGCCTGCCCGACAAGTATGACACCGTGCTGACCGAGGGCGGCTCGAATCTCTCGCAGGGACAGCGGCAGCTGCTGTCTATCGCCCGTGCAGTGCTCGCAGACCCCAAGATACTGATACTCGACGAGGCTACATCGTCGGTAGATACGAGGACCGAGATGCACATTCAGTCGGCAATGGTGGCGCTGATGAAGAACCGCACCTCGCTGATAATCGCTCACCGACTTTCTACCATACGCGATGCTGACAAGATCGTTGTGATAGACCGCGGCAGAGTCGCGGAAGCAGGCAGCCACGAGGAGCTGATAGCTCTCCGCGGCAGCTACTACAAGCTCTATCAGACGCAGTTTGCAGGAAGCAAGACCTGATAAAACAACAGACCCGAAAACGGATACAGAAGCCGTTTTCGGGTCTTATTTCTGTTATTTGTTATTCTTCTGCTGTCTGCCGACTGCCGACACCGTATCTCTGCGCCGATCATTTCAGCTCGCTCGAGATCGGCAGCGCGGCATAATCGGTGATGCCCTTGCCCTCGTTCGGGTAAAAATAGGAGTACCCCGCATCAAATACTACCAGTGCTATCATTGCGACCGACATAGCAAGCTTTACCCTCTCGGGTATCCTCTTTGCCAGATCGTCTATAACGGGCGCGAAGATGTATATGCACGCCATGCCCGCAAAGCCGAACACTACAAGCCCTTCAAGGCAGATGCGTCCGTTGATGTTCATGAAATAGCCGTGGTAGTTCCAGTATTGCAGACCCTTGAACCTGTCAAAATACCAGCTTGTGACATACTCGAATATCCCGCTTGCTATCACTATCGTCATGAAGGTCGCCGCGGGACGGTCACGCAGCCTTTTCAGGCACAGCACCGCCGCCATGCCGCCAAGCCCGTAGATCGGCAGCCACGGGCCGTGCAGTGCGCCGCGGTTTATCAGCTCGCCGTCCTCGATTATGTGTATAACTACCTCCCACAGCCAGCCTATCACCGCAAAGGAGAAGAACATGAACGCCGCCGATGTGAAGGAATAGCTCCTGTGATAATCGTGCCGAACAAGTATCTGCTTGCGGGTTATGCCGATGTATTCGGTCTTTCCGTGCTGATCGGAACCCGGGTAACAGTCAAGAGCCTGTATCGAGCTGCCGTCCATGGGGCCGATGTTGGTCTCGTATACCGTCCTGCTCTCCAGCTGCTCGGGGTCGAGCATCGCGTCGTTAAGGTATTCGCTGTACTGCGCACCCTCAGCGAGGAGCTTTCTTCGCAGGACTATATACAGCTCAGCGTCCGCCGCTGTCTTGTAGGCATTCAGAAAGCCTATCCTTGCCACACCGAGACAGAGATACGCGAATATCCCGCTGATGAACTTATAATCCTCGCCCAGAACGAATGCGCCTATCAGCGCCGAGCCGATAACGATCGGCCCCTCTATCAGCAGGAACGAGGCATTCATCAGAAAGGTCCTCCACTTGCTGCCGTCCATCATCTGCTTGGACAGTGCGAATGCTTCTTTATGGCCGATATTCGGGTTCTCGGCAAGGATAAAGGGTATCATATAATACTCATAGGTCTTGTAGAAGCCGCCGACGACCGTAAGGAACCACAGCCCCCTGAAAACGTGCATCAGCACAATGGTTTTCAGCGGCTTGAAAAAGCGTTCCTTGAGCATAAAGCCCATCCGCCCGATATTGGTGCGGCGGTAGGCGCGGTTTTCAAGGAAGAAGCGCCGCTCGCCGATTATCAGCGTATCTGTGACGAACACCGCAGCCAGCACCGAGAACAGCACCGTTGCGACCGTGACCGCTATATCCCACCCCGACATATCCGAGAAGAACGACAGCACCGCATTAAGTATCTGGAAATGCGGAGAGTATTCCTTTGTCACCATGTCAAATGCGTCCGACACCTGCTGCTCGTGGCGCAGCGTGTTCTCGCTTACAAATGCCGTCATCGGGCGCTGCCTGCCCGAGATCAGGCTGACAGTATCATCGATTATCGCAAAGTTCGAGCTCTCGTTGCCCGAATGGAAAAAGGTCAGCTCCTTGGCATTGAGCGAATTCTCGCCGTACTCATCGTAGGTGCTCACCCAATTCTTCACGGCACCGACATCGTTTATATTATACAGATCGGAGGCCTCCTCGGGACTCAGACCGTTCTTGACCGCCTCGACCACCTTGCGCTTGCCCGCCGCATCGACCCGCAGATTGGTCACGTTCTGCATATCGTAGCTTGCGATGAACTGCGTCGAGCCGCCGTACTGCCCCGCAATAAATACCATAACAAAGCAGACTGCAAGGCAGGCGATGAAATTCCTTCTCACACTTGCCCGAGCCGATCTCAGTATATCACGAATCTGCCAATCTGCATTCATACCTTTCTCCTTAGCTGCTTATCAACAGCACACATTACATTATATAATATTCGGTTAAAAAAGTCAAGAAATATTAAAAAATTTATAAGACTTTGATTTAAAGCCCCTCTTGACAAGATCGGGAAAAGGGTGGTATAATATAGTTTGGAGATCGGAAACGAATATTTCAAAGGCTGTGACGGAAACGTGCCCTGCAAGTGCCTGTCCAAGAGAGCCCGAGGGAGCTGGAAATCGGGTGTCAGACAGCAGTGCTGTATCATTCCGTAGCCTGCCGCCGAACGGGAGCGATGCTGCCCCTCAGTAGAAAGGCACGGTACTCACCGTTACAGAGTTTCGAGCGGCGGATGCGCTTTGACCGCATTCGCAAGCAGAGTGGTAACACGGAGCAGACACGCTTCGCCTCTGTATACGGGGCGGAGCTTTTTTGTTTATAGTATTTCTGTTTTTCATTTTCAGCCTATTATTATGATAAAGGGGAAGGTCAAAATGCTTACACTCGACAAGGTATATCATGCAAAGCACGTTCTCAAGCAGGTCATCAGGGAGACCGAGGTCATCAAGGCCCCAAAGATCAACCCGAAGGCAAACGTGTTTCTCAAAACAGAGAACCTGCAGATCACAGGCTCCTTCAAGGTGAGGGGCGCTTACTACAAGATCTCGCAGCTCTCCGATGAGGAGAAGGCACACGGTGTTATCGCCTGCTCGGCAGGCAACCATGCACAGGGCGTTGCGCTGGCAGCGACCAAGAACGGCATAAAGTCGCTCATCTGTCTGCCCGACGGCGCACCGATCTCCAAGGTAGAGGCTACAAAGAGCTACGGCGCTGAGGTATGTCTTGTGGAGGGTGTGTACGATGATGCCTACAACAAGGCGCTCGAGCTGCGCGATAAACACGGATATACGTTTATCCATCCGTTCGATGACGAGAACGTTATCGCGGGACAGGGCACGATCGGTCTGGAGCTGATAGAGCAGCTGCCCGACCTCGATGCTGTGGTAGTACCTGTCGGCGGCGGCGGACTGATCTCGGGCGTGGCATTCGCACTGAAAACGCTCAACCCGAACATAAAGGTATACGGCGTTCAGGCAAGCGGCGCACCTTCGATGGTCGAATCGCTGGCAGAGGACAAGATCAAGTGCCTCGATTCGGTATCGACCATTGCGGACGGCATCAAGGTCAAGGAGCCGGGTGTGAACACCTTTGAATACTGCAAAAAGTATGTTGATGAGATCGTTACCGTATCGGACGACGAGGTCTCGTCTGCGATACTGGCGCTGATCGAGCAGCACAAGCTTATCTCCGAGGGCGCGGGCGCGGTGTCGGTAGCGGCTGTGATGTTCAACAAGGTACCCGTTGAGGGCAAGAACGTGGTCTGCCTCGTATCGGGCGGCAACATCGACGTTACCATACTCTCCCGTGTTATCAAGCGCGGTCTGCTCAAATCGGGGCGCAGCGACACTATGGCGATACAGCTCGAGGACAAGCCGGGGCAGCTGGTCGGCGTATCGAAGATCATTGCCGATCTCGGCGGCAACGTGGTATCTATACATCACGAGCGTGCCAGCGAGGACAGCGACATCACCGACTGCATACTCCGCATCGTGATGGAGACACGCGACTTTGAGCACATCAGACAGATCAGGCAGGCACTTGCAGACAAGGGCTTTAAGATCGTAAACAAATAAACAAATAAGCAAATAAGCAAATAACAGACACAGGGCTGTACAGGATACAGCCCCGATCATCATAGAATACGGAGGTAATGACTATGGCACAGACAGTTTACACAAAGAATGCGCCCGACGCTATCGGACCTTATTCGCAGGCAAAGATCGTGGGCGGGCTCGTTTTCACCTCGGGTCAGATCGCGATAGACCCCGCTTCGGGCAGCGTTAAGGCTGTTACTATCGAGGAGCAGACCCATCAGGTATGCAGGAATCTGAAGGCAGTCCTCGAGGAAGCAGGCAGCTCGCTTGAAAAGGCAGTCAAGACGGTTTGCTTCCTGAAAAACATGAGCGACTTTGCTGCGTTCAACGGCATCTACGGCGAGTATTTCACAAGCAAGCCCGCACGCAGCTGTGTTGCGGTCAAGGAGCTGCCGAAGGACGTGCTTGTAGAGGTAGAGGTCATCGCCGAGCTCTGATACATCATCGCTCAGCCTAACGAACAAAGCCATTATCCGCCCGCGAAGCGCACTGTCAGCTTCGCGGGGCGGATCGTATGATAATTGCTCCACAGTACTTGACAAACAGAAAAAAATCTGCTATAATAATATAGCAATGTTGAGATGGGGTATTAGCGCAGCTGGAAGCGCACCACACTGGCAGTGTGGGGGTCAGGGGTTCAAATCCCCTATACTCCACCAGAT
>CAMOFU010000068.1 GCA_946613705.1 uncultured Clostridia bacterium | reverse complement strand
TGCATCTGCAAGATCGATCGCTATGCCGTCTGCTATGGCTTCTTCCTCGGGTGTCTTCGGATTTTCCACATAGACTGCTTCGAGCTCAAAATTCTCAGCAGAAGCTGTGAATGTGTACTCCGCATCGTTGGAAACAATCTCGCCGTTATACTTCCAGCCGCCGAATACATCGCCTACCTCGGGCTTATTCGCTGTTGCTGTCAGCTCATCGCCTGCATCAAACTCACCTGAGAGCTTGCCGTTTACTGTACCCTTTGTGACCTTGAAGTGATACTTTCCGGGAGTTGTGATCCAGTATTCGGTCTTTATCTCGCAGTCATTGTAGTAGTAGTTGCCGTCTGCGTAGACTCTGACATAATAGCGTCCCACTTCGCTCGGTGCCTTGTCGAGCTTTTCGTCCGTGTCGGCATCGTAGTATTCCGTTGTGACCTTACCGTATGTCGAACCGGTGATCGTCGGAGTATGAGCAGTATTGTCAAACTCATAGTCATTCATTGTCACCTTGAAGAACTGATCCTTCTTGCCGCTTACAAAATGTGCATAGATCGTGCTGTCGGGCTCAAGAACAGTATCGTTGGTGACCTTTTCTCCGCTGTCATCAGCTGCTGTGTACCAGCCGTCAAATATTGCGCCGTTCCTTGCTGCAACGGGCAGCTTGCCTGCGGGCTTGCCGTCGGCAGTAAGCTGGATGCTTGTAACATCTACAGTACCGCGGTTCTCCTCTGCGTTGAGGAATACGGACTGACCCTTAACTCTCAGAACGACCTTCTGACCGTCCTTGAGTTCGACCGCTTCATCGGATTCAAAGACCTTTGTTGCCTCGCCTGCGAGCTTGCGGTCATCTGTCGTTGAAGTAACGTCTATTGTCTTGACTACCTTGTTTCTGCTGTCAAGAACATCAGCAACTATGTGGCCTATCTCATATTCCTGCAGTGAGTTGTTTGTGACGTTAGCTGCTACCTTGTACTTACCGGGATCATTCTCCTCTTCGATCAGTGCCATGTTCATCATTGTCGGGCTCTGATACTTCGCAAGCAGGCCCCTCAGCGTTACATTGGAATCATTATTGAGGGTATACAGCTCTTCAACAGCATCACCGTTTGCCTCCTCGACCCATGCGTGTGCATAGAGGCGAGCTCCATCCTCGGGCACCTCAGTCTCATCGCCGATGAGCTGCCGGAGATCTACGGTGTAAGGAAGTGCATAGATATCATTGTCGATATCCTGATAGTTGGAGCTGCCGATCGTTATCGTTTCGCCGAACTGCTCCTTATGGTCACGATCCTTGTAAAGTGCCAGCTTAACGGTCTTGCCGCTTCCTGCCAGCGGGATCTCTGTCTTGTTGTTCAGAGTGAAGATAAGATCTCTTTCCTTATCAGCCTCTCTTACGACCTTTATGTCTGCAATGCCGACATCGGGTCTGTTGATAACGAGCGTTCCTGTTACCACGGGCTCGATCTCAGGCTCAGGCTCGAGCTCGATCGTGCCGCCGCTTGTGCCGCCTGTGCTGCCGTCGTCGGTCGTTTCTTCGGGCTCTGCGGGAGCAGGCTCGTTGACCTTCAGACTGTATTCAACATCCTCGATATTCTCCTCGGGGACAGCATAATTGAGCGTGAGCAGCGTTGACTGTCCCGGCAGCAGACCCAGACCTTCAAATCTCTGAGATACGCCGTCAAGAGTAACCGTGACCTCGTCCACCTTGTTTACACCTGTGTTCCTTACTGTGAACTGTACAGGCAGCTCCAGACCGGGCACAAGCTCCTCGAGGTTCGTGTTCACCTCAGCCTCGATCATATCTGTCTTATACTTGCCGCTTGCGAGCTTTATGCTCGTAGTCGGGTCGTTTGTGAGAATGTCCAGCTTAGAAGTAGGATTGTTTTCCCCATCGAGCACCTGCAGCTCTGTGTCTGACAGGTCGATAGAGTCATAAACGCTCATGTCGCCGAGCTCATTGTAGTCGCTGCCGACAAGTATCGACTTGACCTCGCCGTCCGTCGTGGTATAGGTGTCGAACTGGTCGATCGCGTAATTCTTGCCGGTCTCGGCTACTGTTATCGGCTCTGTGAAGCCGACAGTATTTCCGCTCCGGAAGAAGCGTACAGCCTTGAGCTCCTGCTTATTGCTGTCCTCCTCCTTGTCGCTGTCCTTCTTCTGCGACCATACGATAGACACATTGTTCAAATCACTGTTCAAGTACGGTACTGAGAATTCAAAATCAGGACCTATCTGCGAACCGAGCTCGCCGCCGATCCTTTCGGGGAAGTTGGCATCTACCGTGCCGTCGAGATTAATACGCGCCAGATGTATGTCGTGGCTTACTGTATTATCTTCATTCTGCTCCTCGGAATACCATGCTATTATGAAGCCGTCGTCATCTGTTGTTACCTTAACATTTGTATCTGCAATGTTATCGGTCGTCAGTCGTCCTGTCGTTAGAACCTCATTGCCATAAACAATGCTATAGAATATCTCGCTGCTGTTCACATCGTCTCCTGTGCGAACAGTATATGCTACTATAGAGAAACCATTACAAGCTGTATCCAAAGAAGTAACTGTACCTGCCGACCCATTGTAGACAGTTATAGGTTCTCTCCAAGACACTCCGGCAAGGTTGTAACCGGACCAAACAGACTTGGCCGTACGGCAAACGATCGAATTCTTGGCATTGAACTTTGTAGTGAGATCCTGTGCTGCATCGCCGTCTTCGGTTTCCTCAGGCATCTCGGTCGCATTCAGACTGCGCCATGCAATGATTCCACTTGAGCCGAAGCTTGCAACAGATGGAGCCATATCCGCAACATTATTATCTGTCAGACGTTCGGTCTTCCATCTGCCTCTCCAGTAATAACCTCCATAGATCTCTGTCGAATTGAGCATATAGTTAAGATCATCGAAGTTCGCTTCTTCACCCATTTCCATATCGGGCGAATCCATCTGCTTCGTCCATGCAGAGAACAGGAAAGAATCATTACTGATCTCACCGCTTACATCAACGTCGCTGTCCGCAAGAATATTGCCCTCAGATGTGTCAACGGGACCCATATCTTTATAGTTGCCCTCTTCGTCCTTCATTGCATAGTGAACAACGCTTTCGGGCTTATCGGCATTGTTGTTATCCGAAACATACAGATACATACTGCCGTCCTTAGCGAACTTGGGATTCGAGTACGGATAAGCATTGTCGTCGAGCGTAAGCATACCGTCTTCGGACATCCTCAGGTTCACCATCTGGTTAGTCAACTTCATAGGTGAAGACTTGAGGTAGTTGCGGTTGTCGATCTCACTGCCGCCGTCGATAGTTACCATTGCCGTGCCGTTGGGCATCAGCTTCATCAGGAACTTCCTGCCGCTCGTGGTCTGACCTGTCATCTCGGCATAGCCCTCGTTCTCCCAGGTCTCCTTGATCTTGCTGTATTTGCCGTATTCCTTCGACCAGTTGAAGCCTGTTGAAGCGAATACCTTTTCATAGCTGACTATCAGTACCTTCACCTTGAGCTTGATACCGATCTCGCCCGCGATATTAAGCTTTGTACCTGTCTGGTTACCCTTTGTCAGATACAGGAAGTTCACATCTGCACCTATCCTGCCGAAGATACCGAGCTTCAATGCAAAGAGCGAGTAATCGAAGCCTATGCCTGCGAACGCCTCAACAGAAACGCCTACAGCCGCATCGATAAGCAGAGCCCTTGCGTCTGCCTTGTTGGCAAACGAAACCTCAAGGTCTGCCGTACCCTTAACTTCAAAGCTTATATTTACAGGGCAGGGACCGCAGACGAAGTTCTGACTCCACTCGTATTTTGCCTCAAAATTGGTGCCGACAGTACCGCCTAAGAAGTCAATGTCCCACTTGCCGCCGAGTACACCGACCTTGGCTTCGAGCATTATCATACCGTAGAAGTTGATATGTACAGAGCCCTCGCCACCGCCGTCTTCATCACCGTCATCGTCGTCCTTTTTATCGTCCTTGCCGAGCTCCTCCATCTCCTTCTTGAAGTCTTCAACATCGTCATAGAGATGATCGGGGTCAAAGTCAAGAGACGGATTTGTCTCGGTATCTGCTTCGCGCTTGTTGTAGCCGACAGATGCAAGAATGCGGAAAGTACCCGGGTCATTGGTCGGGATTATCATCATGTCGATCGGGGGATCGCCCGCAACAGATGCCAGACTGCTCAGGAATACAAAGCCCTTTTGCAGCATTTGATTTACATTGATGCCCTTGAAGATCGAGCCGATGTCAAGCGAACCCTTCAGCTCACTCTCGACCTCCTGACCGATCTCCTCTGCTCCGCCGCCGGACTTGGACAGATCCTTCTGATGCGAGTAGTTCGATACTGTAAACGGCAGGGTCTCTGTCTTGAGTGTCTTGGTGTCGGTTACAAACTTTGCCTTGACAGCTGTTGTCGGATGCGGGTCGCTGCCTTCATCTGTAATTCCGTCAAGGGTCAGATCCTCATTTGTTATCGTATATTCGTTGTGAGCCATAGGAATAGCAGAGAACGGGAATACGAACAGCGAGGATTCCTCAATGTCGGCAAGATCTATGATCTGGTCGGCCGACTTCTTCTGGTTGTCGAGCTGTCCCGTAAGCACCTGATCGTTAGGTGTGCAGAATACCAAATGTGCAACACTGTCCGGTGCGTAAGTCGTATATCCCGACTCATCAGTTCCGACTGTTTCACCCATGAGTGCAACATTAGTATTGATAACGACCTTATCAAAGCGCTTGTTGACACCTAAAGTATCTGTATAGTCGATAATGTTTGTGGAATAATCTGTCTTCTCACCGTCAAAATATGTGTCCATAGTCTGATGAGTGATCTGCGGTGTGGTGTCATTGATCGTGTTATTTCTCAAATATACTACCGAGTCGGTAGGAGAAGATTCACCTTTAACATCGGTATTTGCATTCAGCGTCACATAACCCGCCTGATAAGTTCTGCCAAAGCGATACTCGAACACATATGTTATCTTATCGCCCGGCTGAGCACCGCCAAGCTCCTCCTTATTGTTAGGATCGTTCTTGAACTGTGTCGGGTCAAAGTAAAACTGAGCCTTTCCGTTTACAACATTTACAGTAAGGTCTTGGCGACCGCTCTGCGATTCACCGTTCTTAGTTGGACGGATCTTTGCATCAGGGCAGTATATGCCGTTCTTATATACACCTGCGCGAATAATGACCTCACCATTGTAGGGCTGACCGTTAGGCCGGAGGAATGTAAGCTCTGTCTTGGAGATCGCGCGCAGACGAAGGGTATTGCAGGGATAAAGCTGGAGTGCTGCTACGTCGCGTTCACCTGTGCTGATATCGACCGGGTACAGAGATCCTACATAGGTCTCTTCCTCATCTTTTGACAATGCCAATACTGCACCGTCTATGCCGTCAGGCTCATAAACTGCGAGCTTGCCGTTCTCGTCTGTCTTCAGGGTGCGCTTAACGCCCTTACCGTTTGTATAGGTAACACTTGTCTCTACAGCCGGATAGAACTGGAACATATACAGCTGATCCTTGAGGGTATCAGTTGTAACGTCAAAGCTTACGTTCATGCCTGTGTTTGCATGAGTAGCTGTGATCTTGACTGCGCCGTCCTCGCCTGTTTTCTGCTTGCCGACGAGCAGGAAATCGGTTCCGGGTGCATACGAGGTGTACGCATAGTTGCGGATATCCGAATATATGCCGCCTTGTTTGTAGTTTATACTAACAGTATTCGGGTCGCTCGACTCCCACTTCATCTTATCGGACAACATACCGTAGACTGCCTCGCCATAGTTCAGGGAAACGATCTTCTGCAGGCTGATGTCTGTACGAAGTGCAGTAAAGTCGTCAAAGGTCAGCTGATAGCCGTTCTCACCAACATACTCCTGCACCTTGTCGTGGTTATCAAGGTCAACTGTCGTATCGTCTACAGCTTCGCCCTTTCCGCCTGTTTTGCCTCCGATCTCATTCTTTGCCACATCTGCAACGATCTGATGAAGGATACTCGGGTTATACACGTTCAGGCGCATAGAGTCAACGCTCCAGTCGTCCTCAGCGGTATTGCGGGCATAGATCGAGATGGTATATACATCCTTCAGACTTGAAGGCATATCTGCGCTGAACGGTATAACACCGTTCTCTGCCTTCTGACGTGGAGCTATAGTACCAACATCGTTGGCCGAGCTCTGTATGGTGTACTCTACTTCTGTTACCTCGGGAGAGGTGGTATATGTGATCTTCGGGATATTGTCGGCCGTCACATAGTAGCTGTCAAGCGTGCCAAGGTGCACCCATGCAGGTGCTGCTTCTGCAACGATAGTTGCGGTCTGCTCAAAGGACATAGCAGGGAAGCTTACCTTTTCGTCACCTTCGCCTACCTCTCCGCCGTAAAAGTCCGAAGTCAGCTCAAATGCATACTCGCCCGATTCTGCCAGTATCTCGCCGGGAACCGTGATATGAGACACAGGCTCGTCAGCAGTGCTCGTAAAGGTCTTGTCCCAAATAGGATCGCCGACCTTTTTAGTTGTGGTCTCACCTGTCTCTTCGTCTACTTCCTTCTCGGTGCGGTACAGCTTTGCCCTGAACTTTGTGTCATTGCCGAACTGTGCGTTTCTTGCAGTAAGGTTGGAAGCAAACGGCATCTCGGTATCCTCGCCCTGAAGCGTCTCACGGGTCTGCGTGAACTTTGAGAGAGTCATGAACGGGATCTTTCCTGCAAGGGTGTTTATGCTGATCGTTCCTACATCGTAAGCATACAGCTCTGTGCCGTTGATAACGTGCAGGGACAACTTGGCAGAGCCTTCAGCTCCTGTGAACTGGAGGTGACCCACACCTGTCTTTTTGTCCTTACTAATAGTGAGAACATCAGGATTTGAGCTTACCCACTCATAATCTCTCGGCTTGACGAACGAGAAATTCTTGCGGTCGCTGAATGAGGCTGTAAGAGTGAAATCATCGGGGTCTTCAACTCTTGCGCCGTTCGTTACCGCCTGATAGGTCTTTTCATTGGCTATGATCTCGACATCGTATCTGTTCTGAGGATTCTCGGGATCATTAAGCAGGATATGGCTGCCGTCATCGAGATTGAGCCAGCCGTTCTCATCGGTCCTGGAAGCATAGTCTATACTTTCATCTCCGCGCGGAATGAACTCATTTTTATCGAACTTGATACCGCCGTCTATGTAGTAGATGAAATTATTGCCGACAGATGCAGGGGCTGCTTCCTTTTGGGTACCGTCAACATAAGCAAAGCCCATTTCATCGGTCTTGAAGTTGAGTGTTATCTCTTCCTCCTGTCCTTCTTCGGCAGCAGGTGTTACCGTAGCCCATTTGTCCATATACTTCGTGGCAGAGGTCTCGGAAACAACTATGCTCGGGTCAAGGAAAAGTCCGAGCGAGTCCTTACGCAGTGCAGCCGTCTCATTCAGGGGCGAAGCAAGGCGTGCTGCCAATGCAACAGGCTTTTCGTTATCGTCACGCACTACGAAGAGAGGATAACGTGTCTTTCCGTTGTTATATGACAGATAGCCGCCTGCGATGTAGTCTCTGAGCTCAGCTCCTTCGTAGCCCGGCAGATCCATTGTAATGCCTTGACCTTTAGTCTCGCAGGATATGCTCTCGGTGCCTACCCACTGAAGGTCTTCATCTGTTGCTCCTGCCTTGAACGGAATAACAACAGTCACGATATGCTTGCCGGGGTCAGCCTCATTGACACCGTATTTTGCGTTGGCAAAGTCAAGACTGTTTGTCTTGATATTGCTGTCGATGATAACGTCCTGATCCTTTCCGAAGGTGCTGTTATCGGGGAAGCTGCCTGTAACGGTCACGTTTTGATTTGAGGAATTCTTCAGATATCCCGTGCCCTTCAGTCCCGTAACATTGATAGCGCCTGTCTCTACCTCCCTTACCGTATAGGCAAAGGTCAGGCTGTTCTCTTCTGTACCGACCTTATCCATAAGCGAGCACTCTATTCCGTTCACCATCAGCTTGGTGTCGGCAGTCGTGCAGACATATTTAGTCGTGTGTACAGTTATCGGCACGATCTGACCTGTGTAATACGTTCCGGCAGGAACGTTAACACTGTCGATCTGTGTTTCTGATACCGGAAACTTCTCTCGGTATTTTATCGAGGTGATCTCCTGATTACCTTCATGACTTGCCGTAGCCCAATTCTGCTCCCCTCGTCTCATAAAATCATGTGGATGCGGCATAATAACAGTAGCATATATTGTCCCGGGAGCTTTTTGATAATTATAAACCCAATCAAGAGTATTTATAACATCGGGATTTTTGGTATATTGATTATCGTAGCAGGAAGTGGCACCAAGTATGTTTGCTGCCGGTTCCTCAGAGCAGCCGCCGACAGCGATTTCTTCCCATACAGGACACCATCTATCGGTATAATCGTAGTTAGTATAAAAAGGAGAATTGTTAATGCCTGTGAAATGTACCTCAATTGTTCCTGTTGTAGTATTGATAGGCAGATAAAATCCGTTATATTTCAATTCCTGCCAGGTAGAATAATTTGAGTAGGTCGCGAAAGCCCAGCTATGCGGAGCAATGCAGCTGTGATAAGGGGCAACAAAAGAATAACTTGTGGCTTGGTCTTTCAATTCATCAGACCATTCTCCCCACACATAGGAGTCTGTATTCCGTAACGAACCCATGTACGAAGTTGCGGTATTATCGGGAAGAGTTACCTTGAACGCCTGACTCCATACCGTCTTATCGCCTGCTACCTTAGCATTGCGGACATTATCAACATTTACGACAAACGACTGCTCACCGACATAATAATTCCCGTTTACAGCATTTGCTCTGACAGTGAATGTCTTCGCACCCTCTTCTCCTGCTGCCCAAGTAATGGTGCCGCTGCCCGAAGCATTAAGAGCGCCGCTTACTGCTTTGTAGTTGAACGAAACAGGAGCATCCGTCTTTTTACTGAGCGTTGCAGTGATCGTTACATTGCCGCCGATATCAACACTTGTCTTATCGGCTTCAAACGTGATAATGCCGTCATAAGCAGGCGAATCGGTCGTGCTGTCCGTAAAGTAAGCCTTGTTGTCGGGATCCTTAAGAGTGAACTCGTGCTCCCTTTCATACTCAGATCCGTCAACAAACGGCTGGATATATTTTCCATTTGTAACATCCGACAGCTCGCCCACAAAGGTCTTGGTCTTGGGATAGCCGTCGTCCTCTTCCTCCTCCTCTTCAGGGTCGGTGTTCTCATTGCCTGCACCGAGGGGCGCACCGAGCGTCCTCAGCTTGCTGCTCTTCAGCGAGAGAGTGCCGCTTTCAAGCGCAGAGTTTACATCTACGCTGCCGTCACCGATGCCCTGGATAAGGCTCTCGAGGTTCTCTACGTGCTCGTCGGTGATCTCAACGTCCTCAGCCAGCAGCTTTGCTACCTCCAGAGCGTTCTTGACAGCATTGATCTGTGTTACCTTCTCCTGTGTTACAGCATGGCCGTTGATAGTCAGGCCGCCGACCTTTTCCTCAGCCGCGATCTTTGCCATAACATCTTCAAGCGTGGTCTCCTTGCCGTCCTCGCAGATATCGAGCTTGACCATATTGCCGTTCTCGTCAATGATACCTGCCTCATAGAGCGCTTCGAGCTCCTGACGGGCGCGTTCGGTATCGCCGTCATACAGCTCACCGAGCGACTTTACAAGCTGCTCGCTGACCGCTGCGTTCGCCGCCAAAGCTGCACTTGGAATAAACTGAGTTGCCATTGTCAGCGCAACGAGTCCGCTCATCAGCCTTTTACCGATGCCGTGGGCTTTTCTGCGTTTATTCATGTAGTTTCCTCCTTCATAATTTATGTCTCTTTATTACCCTTTCATAATAGGGATAGTTCACGTTATGTCCCCGTCATGCCGATAGGTCAGCAGTAATTCATCAGCTTGCCGATATCAGGTTCCCAGCTGTGCTGTAGTCACAGGCTCGGTGTAGATAGTTTTTGTATACCCTTCAACAGTAATAGTGATGTAGCCGACTGCCCAGATAGGCTTGCCGTTCTTCAGATCGGCTTCCACGCTCAACGGCGAAACGGCAGGAGCGCTGCTGCTGTAATCAGCAAAGTAATCGCCGCCCAGAACAAGGCTTGCCTTTGCGTTTTCCACAGCAGTTGCAGTAACTGTAGTTACCTGGTTAGCACCTTCTCCGGTAGTGACCTTGGTATCCGTGTATACGGTGTTGTTATCATAGATGATACCATATGTCTCGATCTTGCCTGTATAGCCGTTAGCTATAGTCGGAGTCAGTTTCAGTGTCTTCTTGCCGGCAGTTGCCGAATCGGTTATCTCAAGACTAAGCTGTGCTTTTGCAGCCATATCAGCCTCGATAGACTGTTTCCTTTCTGCCACATTGATGGACTTGGGATCGGTGTAAATGGTCTTGACAACATCTCCGTTTGTAACGGTGATATAGCCGACTGCCCAGATCGTGTAGTCCTTCCTCGGCTGCGCCTCTGCGGTCTCTTCTCCTGTCGTTGTCTGATCGGTCGTCTCCTCCGTCGTTGTATCCTGGAGAGTCGTATCCTCTATCGGAGTGATATTCAGGGCATAAGGTGTGCCATCTGTCTTCTTGCTGATCTTTGTGGCAAAGCTGCCGTCCAGCACCAGACCGTTCTTTGCTTCCTCTTCGGTCTTGACCGCACCGGTCTTGTCATATACGATACCATACGCATCAACAGTCCAGCCCTCTGCTATCTCGGGTGTCAGAACATAGCGTGCCTTTACACCGTCCTTGAGCACGGGGTCGGAAAGCTTGATCTTGACGTTTTCTGCGATCTCCTGCTCAATAGGTGCTCTCATATCTCCGACATTAGCCGACTTGGGCTCTGTGTAAATGGTCGTGGTAACGCCGTCCTTTGTGGCGGTGATGTAGCCTACTGCCCAGATGGTGTTGTTGTCGATCGGAGTGATGTTCAGTTTATAGCTGGTTCCGTCAGTCATTTTGCTGATCTTGGTA
>CAMOFU010000067.1 GCA_946613705.1 uncultured Clostridia bacterium | reverse complement strand
TTAACACGATCACCTGCAAAAAAAGAGCTTCCCGATCAAGGGAAGCTCTTAATTATTTACTTATTTGTTATTTGCCAAGTGTGAGCATTAGTGCTTCTTGGTAACTACCAGAGCTGCACCTGCGAGAGCAATGCCTGCGAGAGCAATGCCTGCTGCTGCACCTGTACCCTGGTTGGTGGTGTTAGCAGCGTCAGCGGAGCTGTTAGTGGTAGCAGCTGTGCCGTTGGAAGCAGTTGTTGTACCGCTGTTGGAAGCAGTTGTTGAGCTGCCTGTGGAAGCTGTAGAGGTACCTGTCGATGCGGTAGAATTACCACTGTTGCCTGTTGTTGCAGCTGTACTGTCAGTTGCAGCAGCGCTCGAATCACCGGTGGAAGCATCGCCCTGAGAAGCTGTGCTGCCGTCATCGGAGGAAGCATCGCCTGTGGAAGCATCGTCCTTGGACTCGTCGGTAGAACCTGTTTCCTCGGAAGAAGCATCGTCACCGCTCGGACCCCATACAGCGCCCTCTCCTGCATTCTCCAGCCACTCAAGATACTGTGTGCTGGTCAGAATGTTGCCGTGATCGATAGTGATCTTGTAAAGCTCATAGTTACCGCTGATCTGGAAGCCGAAGCCGCCCCACTGATTCTTCTCGGGGTCAGAAGCCATATCAGCCTCTACCTGATCGAGAATGAAGTTTACGCAGTCAGCAGACATAGTGAATGTAAGGGTCTGAGGAGTGCTGCCCCAGTCCTTCCATGCTTCGTCGCTCCACTTGATGAAGCCGTCGGGCTTCATGTAGAGATCAGCCATCTTGGAGTCATCAGCAACCTGATAAACGTCCTCTTCGTATCTTACATTGCCGTCCTTGTCAAGCTTCGGGTTGCCCTCGTCATCGGTCTTAGCCTTCAGCTTATAGGTGCCGTCAGAAGCTCCGTCAAGCTGAGCAAGCTCGGAACCGATCGGGAAATCGCCCGTGATAAAGCCTGCCTCTTCACCGAGGTGCTTCCAGCCCAGAGTCGGGGTCATGGAAGTAGGAGCAACACCGATCTGCTCGGTGCCGTCAGTGATGCCGGCCTCCATCATACCAAGGAAGGTATCGGAAAGCTTGAGCTCGAGAGTGATGGTAAGAGCGGTATCTCTCGGCAGAGTGTGGAAGTCGATGTAAGCCTCACCCATGGGGTTTACCCATGCGCCGGTATCGGGATCCTCGATCTCGATAACGGTCTGAGTAGCGTTCGGATCATACTTGATATCGGTATCAGCCGAAGCAACCATCGTAGCCATTGATGCAGCAAGTGCCAGTGCGGACATTCCTGCAAAAACCTTTGAAAGTTTCATATTAATCTCCTCCAATAAATTTTAGTATCAATTACATTGATCCATACTACAATTGTAACACATTTTCATAAAAAGTCAATAGGCAAAACGAATTTTTTTTTGACTTTTTTTAAAATCTTGTTGAATAAATAACAAGAGAGCGCCCTGCGACGCTCTCCCGGAATTTAGATCTTACTGCTTTTTCTTGGTAACTGCGATAGCTGCGCCTGCCAGTGCAACGCCTGCCAGTGCGATACCCGCAGCTGCACCTGTACCCTTGTTGTCACCGCTTGCAGCAGGAGCTGTCGAAGTTGTTGTGGTAACGGGATTGGTAGTGGTGGCTGCCTTTGTATTTGTAGTTGTGCCTGTTGTGCTTGCAGCATTGTTAGTGGACGAAGCCGTCGATGTGGTCGAAGCAGCTGTGCTTTCTGCTGCGGAAGATGTATCTGCAGCTGAGCTCGCAGCCTCGGAGCTATCGGCAGCAGAGCTGTCCTCTTCGGAAGAAGCCTCGTCCTCGGAAGAAGCATCGGTCTGCTCCTCGGACTCTGTATCGGATGCGTCCTCAGACTCGGTCTCGGAGGAATCCTCGGTCTCCTCGCCCGTGCCGCTCTCCTCTTCCTCGGCAGCTGCTACGTCAGGCTCGCCCTTCTCGGCATTGGTGCCCTCTGCATAGAGATCGTTGCCGTCAGCATCGTAAACTCTTACGCCGAGGATCTCGACCTTACCTGCTGCAAGGCCTTCTGTGTTGTCCTTGTTTGTACCGTCATCGTCCTGCCATGCCTGGAAAACGATGCCGCCGTACTCGTCCATATCATCATCGTCAAGGATCGGCTGGCCGTCATTCTCGTAATCAACTACGAAAACAGTCGGGTCGTCGGTAGTATATACGACCTTTGTATCGTCATCGCCGCGCCAGCCTGCGCAGGCCCACTCTCTTGTGGTCCAGCCGTAGTAATCGTCATTGACACCTATCGAACCGCCGAAGCCGGGTGCTGCCCATACCTCGGGGCTGTCTACCTTAAAGGTCACAGCAACGCCGTAGCACTGGCCGCCCGTGAAGCTCAGCTCCTCGCCTGCGGAAACGACATTGTCCTTCTCCTCGCCCCAGAACAGCATCTGATAAAGTCCGTTGCTGTTGGTGCCGTATTTCAGGCTCGTAACGATCTTATCGCTGCTTGCGCTTGCAGTAACTGCCATTGAAGCTGCGATAGAAAGAGCGGATATGCCTGCGATGATCTTTTTCATCTTCATAATTATCTCCTCCGTTTATCAAACTGTTAATTTACAAATTACAACGAATTTTTAACGAATTATTAGCTCGCTGTCACCATTATATCACATTCGTTCCTAAAAATCAAGGGGTTATTCACAAAAATTTATTCTTTTGTGTACTTTTTTAACATTCGGTCATTTTACAGAGATTTCCTTGCCGTTCAGTTTTCGCCGCCGCCGTCTTCGGGGGTAAGTATCTGAGTGTCCTCGCCGACCGACGGGCCGTTCGTGACGACGGGCTCGGGTTCGGGATCAGCCTGCTGAGGTGTTTCGGCGGGAGCGGGGGCGGGAGCCTCTGTCGTCTGCACGGGTGCGGCTGTAGTCTGCGGAGCAGCCGTAGTCACGGGTGCAGCGGTCGTCGCGGGCGCTGCCGTGGCAGCAACGGTCGCCTGAGTCGTTGCCGCAGTCTGCGCCTCGGTGGTAGTCGTCCAGCTCCAGCTCTGAGTCTGTGCTGCGGTCGTGGTCGTAGTGGTGGTCGTAGTTATCTTGGGCATCTCGAAGTCGCTCACCTCACCCAGTGTGATGACCCCCCACAGTCCGTCTACGTTCACCCATGCTCTGCCGCTCTGTATCGGTCTTGCCTGACGGAACGAGCCCATCGGGATAAGCAGACTGCCGTCCTTGGTATAATAGCCGCCGCCCTTCTCGTTCTGCACGGCAACGAAGCCCTCGCTGTAGAGATACGGGTGCGAACGCTCGTCGCTGTTCGGGGCATTGTTTGAGTATGCAGAGGGCATATCATAGAAATTGAAATCAAGCACGATGTTTCCCGAATCATCGGAATATCCCCACTTGCCGTTCTTTTTCAGTGCGATCAAAGTATCTGCGGGGTCGCCGTTCAGAGGGCAGTAATGATCCTCGAATTCAAAATCTGTCAGCAGCCCGTTGACATCGGCAAGCGCATAAGCCCCCGTATCGATGTTCGATACCGAATAGCTGCCGAAGCTCTCTGTGACCTCGGCTCTGCACACTGCAACGGTATCCTCCTTCTCATACGGGATCACTCCGCCGTTACCGTCCGTGCAGTATACTCTTGAATCGCTTTCCGACCAGTAGTATTCTCTTTCTGCCGTCACTTCGGGAACAAAGGTGCCCTCCTGTCTGCGAAGATAATCGTCGAGCCAGCAGACCTTCATTCCGCCGTCGCCTGTCGGAGATGCAAGATACACCTCTCCCGTCGGCATGATATAATAATTATCATACTCGGGGTATACCACCATATTGCCGTTAAGGTCTATAAACCCGAGCTTGCCGTCATCAATGATTATCGACGTATACAGATACGCCTTGCTCTTGATATTGTTCTCATCAAACAGGCTGCAATCGGGAGTGATGATATTGTCGCAGTCAACGCTTGGTTTGAGCGCCCAGCGGTAGTTGATGACCTCCTCCTGCACGGGGGCAGTAGTGGTCGCAACGGTATTGTCGAAATAGTCGTCCTCCTGCTCATCGCGGGCTTTTTCCCCGGGCAGTGTACAGCCTGACAGTGCTATGCACGAAACAGCCGCCGCAGCAGCGAGCCTCAGCTTTATACTCATACATTCTTCCTTTCGATGATGTCTTGCGATACCGTGCCTTGTGTCTCAGAGGATATTCCCTCCGATGCAGTCGAGCACTATGGTGAACGGGCCGTCGTTGATAAGCGACACCTGCATATCCGCGCCGAACACTCCGTTTGCAACGCTGCCCTTTATACGTTCCCCGAGCGCCTGCGAGAAGAACTCATAGAGCCTTTCCGCCTGCCTCGGGTCGCCTGCCCTGATGAAGCTCGGGCGGTTGCCCTTGCGGCAGTCGGCAAGCAGCGTGAACTGCGAGACTACGAGCACGTCTCCGCCGATATCGTCTATCGAGAGATTGGTCTTTCCCTCTGTGTCCTCGAAGATGCGCAGCTTCGAGATCTTATCCGCGAGCCGCAGGCAGTCCTGCTCGGTATCGCCGTCGGCAGCCCCGAAGAGTATCATATATCCCTTGCCGATGCTGCCCGTCAGCACTCCGTCGGCAGTGACGGATGCCTGTGTGACTCTTTGTATAACAGCTCTCATCAGAACACCCTTATCCTGTACTCAAAGCAGAAGCTCTGTCCCGCCTCCAGCCTGATCGCGTGCGGCTTCTGTTCAAGGTCTTCAAACTCATCGTCGGCATACACGGGCACCGATGTCCACGGCTCAAGGCAGACAAAGCCTGCCCTGTCGTCCCCTGTCGGTGACCACACCGAGATGCAGCCGCAGCTGTCTCCCCAGCTGAGCTCAACGCCCCTCGTTCCCTTGTCGCTTCTGAGCGTAACGCTTTTTGACACGGGAGCGTCCTTCATCACTACATCGTTGTCGAACAGCGCTCTTGTCATATCAAGTCTTCTGCCGTTTTCAAGCAGCGTCCTCGTCCCGTTCCAGACCTGCACTATGGTCTCGGGCTTCTCGTACTCAACATAGTAATCGTCAAACGAAAGCCCCTCATCGAGCGGACAGTTGAAAGCGGGGTGACCGCCGATATAGAACCACATAGGCTCGCCGCCCGTATTTGTGACTGTATTCTTCACGCGCAGCAGCTGCTTATCCCTCTCGTCGAATGAATACTCAACGTCCAGCCTGAAATCAAAGGGATAGACCTCTCTCGTTTTATCGTCGGAACCGAGCGCGAAGCACAGCCTGTTATCCTCCGCAGCCGTGAGCCCGAATTCGCTGTCGCGGGCAAAGCCGTGATTTGAAGGCATCGTGTATTCCTTCCCGCCTGCCTTGTATCTCTTATCCTTCGGCGAGCAGATGAACGGAAAAAGCAGCGGAGCATATCTCCTCCATGCATCGCCGCACTGCCAGAGGTACTCGGTGTCTCCGAAGCGTATCGAATGCAGCTCCGCGCCCGCGGTATCGGCAGAAACCGTAAGCACACCGTTAGTAATGGTCTTCAGCATAGACAGCACCGTCCTTTTATATACATTATAAATAAGAGGCAAGAGGCATCTTGTACCCTCTCACCTCTTGTTTCCCTGAAAACAGATCAGCTGTTGTTATCTGTTGTCTTCTCTTTCTTTTCCTTCTTCGGGGTCTCGCCGTAGCTGTAGCCGTAGCCGTAATTGGAATAGCCGTACTTGCTGCTGTAGCGGCTGTACTTATAGCCCCTCTTATAGCTGCTCTTGCCAAGAGTCTGCACCTGACCGAGTATCGCACCGAGCACATGGCCGTCGGCAAACTTGATCGAGTTGAGTGCGTCCTCATAAGCATCATACGGAGTAGCGCCCTGGCGGCACACAAGGCACACACCTGCGATAAAGGGCAGCATATTCAGCGTATCCGATACGATATTGATCGGCGGTGTATCTATGATGATATAATCATAATACTCCGAAAGCTTTTCGAGCAGCACCTTCATATTTTCGCTGCCGAGCATTTCCGAAGGGTTCGGAGGGATAGGACCGCTGGTTATTACATCAAGGCCGTCCGCCACCTGAGAATTGAGCACCTCTCTGAACGAATCGATACCGCCGAGCAGAGTTGAGAGCCCGAGCTTGTTCTGCAAGCCGAAGGTCTTGTGAGCAACAGGCTTACGAAGGTCGGCATCTATATACAGCACCTTTGAATCCGTCTGAGCAAAGGTGAGCGCAAGGTTAGCCGAGATAGTGGATTTACCCTCGGAAGGAAGTGCCGAGGACACTGCGAAGATCTTGCTGTTCCTCGTGGACAGCGCAAACATTATATTGGTTCTGAGTGCTTTAAAGGCTTCTGTTACTGCGAACGGAAATTCCTTGTCAAGCATCGTCATTCGCTTGCCCTTGTTATCGGATTTTGAATTCTGCTTCTTTCTATTTCTAATACTCATATCTCGAAGCCTCCTTCTGATCCATTTCAAGATCGGGTATCTCGCCCAGTACGGGGATATTGAACCTGTTCTTGATATCCTCACCGCTTCTGATCGCGGTATCGAACATCTTCATAAGGATAACGATAACAACTGCGATCACAAATCCGATGAACGCGCCGATAATGGTATAGCGCCTCATGCTCGGACCCGAGGCGCTCGTGGGCACCTTGGCATTGCCGATTATCTCGACCGAGCCGGCACGGGTAACACGCTTGAGCAGATCCTTACCGTAGGTAGCGATATCGTTGCAGATATCCGCGGAAAGCTGCGGGTCGCGCGTAACGGCCTTTATCTCGATGACCTCGGTATTGTTTACTGCGGAAGCAGAAACGAGCTTTCTCAGCTGAGATGCAGGGATATATTCCTTGCCTGCTTCGTCCTTCTTGATCGTGAAGAAGGTCTTCAGCTGATCGGAGCCGTAAGCAGTCAGCAGCATTTCGGACACCTTATCGTAAACAACATCATCGTCAAGAATAACGATATATGTCGATGCAAGGCTCTTTGCGGCATTCAGGTCTGATGCTGTAGCGGTATCCGACGCCTCGGCAGAGTTCTTTACATAGATCGAGATGCTCGATGAATACTGCAGCGGCAGCCAGAATTTAGCATATGCGAACAGCGCACCGCCGCCGATGACTGTCAGCAAAATGATAAATTTGATCCTGGATAACAGCAGGAAGAAAATTTCGCCAAGATTGATCTCTTGTTCCTGTTTTTCCATTTAATCGTTCCTTTCAGTTTTTGTGGGTTAAAAAAACACTCCACTGCTTATTATATACTATTTTCGTCCGCCTGTCAATGGAATTTTATAGCTATGTTAAAAAAAAATCAAACAAATTTCGCCCCCCTGATTCCGAGCTTTTTAACCGATTTGCCGAATAGAGGGAGCTGTATCACCGCACGGAGATACCGAGCAGCGATACTGCATTGGCGCTGAATATCCTCTCTTTTTCGCTGTCTGTCAGCGGGAGCGCATCAATTTTACGGAACATTTTTTCGGCGCTCTGCCACGGGCAGTCGCTTGCAAAAAGTATCCTGTCGGCACCGTGCTTTCTTATCATTTTCACAAACAGCTCATCGGGCAGATCGTAGGAATATGCGGTATCGAGATACACCTCGCCGTCAAGCCCGCAGATATGCTCGAGAGACTGCTCCCAATACTCATTGCCGCCCATATGCGCCAGTATTATTTTAAGCCTCGGGTGCCGCTTTATCATCGCGGCAGCGGGCTCGGGCATACAGTAGGTCACATCGGGAGAGATCGGGTCGAGCCCCGCGTGTACCGTTACGGGAAGGCCGAGCTCCTCCATTGCCGAGAACATAGGTTCAAGGCGCTGCTCGCCGATAAAAAAGCTCTGGTACTCGGGGTGAAGCTTTATGCCGTGCAGACCGAGGGCTTTGATCCGCAGCAGCTCATCGAACAGATCCTCTGCATCGGGGTGGACCGAGCCGAACGCGATCACCCTTTCCCCATCGGCAGAGGCTGCCCAGTTGTTCACGACCGTCTGCTGAGAGGGCTTGGTTGCGATCGGCAGCAGCACCGCCTTATCGACCCCCCACTCGTCAAAACGCGCAAGTGCCTCCGTGAGCGTGCCGTCCGTCAGCGGCGGCACCCCGCAGGTAGCGGCAAGCTTTTCCATCGCCCTGTGTGCGATCTTCTCGGCAAAGGCATGAAAGTGAACATCAATAAGCATCAAAACGACCTCTTTTCGGAAAGCAGTATCAACAGCGGTCCCGTCCGCCGACCCCGGTCAGAAAAACGGGTATCACAAATTTAAAGACTGAATCATAATAACACATTTTTCCGTATTTTTCAACTTCAAAAGCGGCAGGGAATAAAATTCTTATAAAAATTCACAGATTCCTATTGAAATGTGAACGGGAATGTGTTAAAATTGTATATCAGAATGCAACTATTGTTATCGAAAGGAATGTCACAGATAATGAGTGAAAAGATTTCCGCAGCTGAAGCACTCAGCGCCGAGAGAAGAAGGAAGGCAAGCGGCAAGAAAAGACTGCTGATCTTCGGGGCTGTTCTGGTGGTCGTGATAATCATTGTCTCGATCATCACATCGTTTCAGGTGGTCAGCAACAGCAAAAAGGAACGCGCAAAGGCGATAGTTACTCAGGTCGATATCAACTCTACCTTCAAGCAGGCAGAGTTCTCTGACAGCGACGACTGGGATATGGACGGCGTGCTCAACGGCAGTGAAGGCAAGGGCGGTACCAATCTGCAAAACGAGGATACCGACGGCGACGGACTGTCGGACGGCGACGAGATCGCTGTCGGCACCGACCCGCTCGAGCCCGACAGCGACAAGGACGGTATGCTCGACGGATACGAGATCATGTCGGGTACCGACCCCAAGAACCCCAAGTCCGACGGCAAGACCGATGACGGTCAGCGCGTAGTCACGATCAAGCGCAGCGTGGGCGATGTTACAGCTGATATCACAGGCTGCCCGAATATCGCGGATCTGACGATAGAAGAGCTCAAGCTGATGAGCATAAGCTCCAACTCGGGCCTTATCTCCAAGGCATACGATGTTTATACCGACTATCCGTTCAGCGACATGACGCTCACCTTCAAGGCTGATGCCGCAGCGCTCGACAAGCTGGGCGCAAGCATCGAGAATGCCACTGTGCTCAGATTCAACAGCGCCGACCGCTCCTACACCCCCGTGGAATCAAAGACAGATGCTTCGTCGATGACTGTTTCGGCTAAGATCACCGAGCTGGGTACATATCTGATAGGTGTTGAAAAGATCGCCAATCAGGAGCCGAGCTCGCAGATCGCGTTCCTTATAGACAACTCGGGCTCGATGTATGCGGATTTCTCGGGCTACGATGTTGATTTCAAGAGACTTGACTTCGCAAGCGAGCTTATCGACAGGCTCGACGGCGACTACAGCTTCATGATCTCGAAGTTCACGGCGGACTATACAAAGCTCGTTGATTTCACAAGCGACAAGCAGAAGCTCCAGGCGGCGCTTGACGGCATAAGGACTGCGAGCGAGAACTTCAACGGCACCTACAGCCAGACCGCTCTCGAAAGCTGCATCAACGAGTTCACGCTGGACAGATCGAAGAAGCAGAGAAACGTTATCGTGTTCCTTACCGACGGTGAGTCCGACGAGCAGAACGGCAAGACGCTGGAGCAGCTCGTAAGCCTTGCCGATGAGAAGGAGATAACGATAATGACTGTCGGCCTCGGGCGCGATGTTGACAGAAGCTGGCTGCAGCAGCTGGCTGCTCAGACAGACGGCAAATACTATGCCGCTGCCGACGCTGCCGCGCTGACAGATGTTTATAAGCAGATACAGACGACCCTTGATTTCGATATCGTAAGCTATAACAACAACGATGACAAGATAGAGGGCTACTCGCTGTACAACACGGGCTTCAAGCCCGACACGAACGGCTTCTCGTTCAAGAACTTCCGAACCACATCGTCGGCAGGCGTTGACTTCGGAATGGCAGTGTTCGCAAGAGACTGGTACCTCGGCAGCATCAAGACCTCGCTCGGCAAGGTATCGCCTACCGAGGACAGCAAGCTGAAATATGATGCGGCAGGCTACGATTTCTCGGGCACAAAACTTGAGGAACAGTACAACAAGCGTGAGCCGCTGATAAATGTGCTTCCGACAGCATTCGCCGCAGAGTTCAGCGATGCCAAGAATTATCTTGACTTTTCGAGCAGCGGCACAGTTCTGAAGATCGACGACAGCACCCGTGAGTCTGCTGCGAAATCGGGCTGGGCGGCTCAGGAATTCCCGATCAAGGGCAATGCGATAGAGTGGGAAAAGGTCGAGCTGCTGTGCCTTGATGTGGCAAATTCCTTCGACACCATCAAGTCTGCCTACTCCGACTGGGAGGCTCAGCTTTATGCGGCGCTCCACACTCTCAGCGCACTGCAATGGAACGACAGTGAGTATGAGTTCAACCTCACCAACGGCGGAGATGGCTTCGAGAGACTGAAATCCCTGCTGGCTCAGGCTGTTCCTGTTGTAACGACCATCGACGATACTCACACCGTGAACGCGATCGGACTGATACAGGATTCCAATGTCCACAGACAGTATATCCTTCAGGTATACGACAGCAATTACCCGGGCAAGACCAAGGAGATCTACATAACCCGCACGCCTATCGCAAAGTGCTCGATCAGCGGGGACAAGGCAACTGTCACCGACACCTATTTCGAGTACACCACCACCTACGAGGGCAAGCAGGTGGGACTCAGCTTCTCGGACGTTAAATACTGATAACACATAAACACGAAAACACCGCACAGCTGCATTGTTCAGAATTCAGAAGCTGTGCGGTGTTTTTTGCTTTACTTGGGAGGCGTGATATCAAGGCTTGCGGAACGGGATTTGATGTGCTTGCCGATTATCTCCGATCGTCATGACCGCCCCGGATATCACCTGTTTGCCCCACGGCTTGCTCTTGCTTTCAGCATTGTTCAAATGCATCGCTCCTGTCTGTCATACCTTGTATTGCAAAAAGTGCCGCATCATTGCGATGCGGCACAGTATCATCTGCTGTCAGAACATATTGAACATGATGTTGTTGAGAATGCTCTCCAGCATCTCCTGACGGCCCGAGGAAAGTGAATCTGTCACCTCGCCCTTTTCAAGAGCATACTTTTCGAGATCCTCCATTGTCACCTT
>CAMOFU010000066.1 GCA_946613705.1 uncultured Clostridia bacterium | reverse complement strand
TATCGGCGGCGGTGTCGGCGATAAGGTTGCCCCAGCCCGAGAGATACTGCTGCAGGGCGCTGTAGTCCTTCATGTTCACCAGGCTGTCAAAGTTCACATCGCCCTTTGTCAGCGTGTCAAGGTCGATGAATGTAAAGCCGTTCTCTTTCGCGTAGCTCTCCGCCTGCGTGCCGCTGTAGCTCAGAACGGTGAATTTCTCCCGCCGAACGGTAAAATTGGAAAACACCGCTGCCTCGGAATAGATATAGCCGAATGCCCTGTAGCCTATGTCGGTAAGGCTTCGGGGCAGCTTCACCGCCGAAAGCTCCTGCGCCCATTTGAAGGCTTCGCTGCCGATGCTCTCGACCCCCTCGGGTATCTCGACCGAGGTCAGAGCAGGACAACTGTCAAAGGCATTGTTCCCGATGCGCCTGACACTGCCCGGTATTCTGAGAGAGCTGAGCACTTCACAGTAATAAAATGCCCAATCATCAATGTATTCGACCCCGTCCCTGATATCTACGCTCGTAAGGAACCTGCACTGACTGAATGCCATTTCTTCTATGATCTTCACACTGCCCGGAATGACCACCGATTCAATGAAGTTGTCCTGCCGAAAGGCACACTCAGCGATCTTTCTGATGCCGTCGGGTATAACAACGTTTTTTTGCAGCCTGTGAGCCAAAAGTATCCCGTTTATCACAGCCATGCCCTCTTCTTTAAGCATGGTATCCTGCCAGGCTGTTCCCCAAAAGGCATTTTGCCCGATATGCTCTAAGCTTTCACCCGCCGAGACTTCGGCAAGTGCTTCGCACCCTGCAAATGCCAGCAGATCAATACTGACTACACCCTCGGGGATATCTATACGCGGCAGCTTTTCACAGTACCGAAATGCCGCTCCCCCGATCTGCTTCAGGCTGCTCGGCAGCTTTACCCCGACCAGCTCCGCGCAGCTCTCAAAGGCGAACTCATCTATCTCGGCAACACCCTCTCCGAGCGTGACAGAGGTGAGCTTTGAACAGTTCCTGAAAGCCGCCCTGCCTATCTTCTTCACGCCCGCGGGTATCACCGCCCGCGTGATATCCGCATTGTCCATGAATGCCTCGACACCTATCTCGGTGACCGCATGGCCGTCCAGCTTTGCGGGGATAACGAGCTCGGCTGCTTTCCCGCTGTACCCGATCACTCTTGCCGTCCCGTCCTCGGTCAGCTCATAGGTGTAATCCGATGCCTGCGCTCCCGCCGCCGTAAATGCCCCGATCGGGTCGGCACCTGCGGGAAGCGCCGCCGCAGCTCCCGTCACAAGCGCCAGCGCACAGACAAATGATAAAAGCCTTTTCATGATCCTTCACTCCTTTTTCGTTTTGTTTTGTTTTATTTTGTTATTTTTTGCCGCACAGTGCAATTTCTTATTTTAATTTTATCACGACCGTCGGGCTTTGTCAATAAATCGCGGCAGAAAGTGCGCATTTATGTACAAATAGCTTAATTTTGCAATTTTTGCGCCCTGCGCTTGCATTTTCGGGGCTGATGTGGTAAAATGTTATTTGGCATATTGCCGATAATCATGATTGGAGTGTTTAATGTGAGAACATTTGCAAAATCGTCAAAGCTTGATAACGTCTGTTACGACATAAGAGGTCCCGTTATGGACGCGGCCGATGAGATGATCGCGGCGGGCGAGAAAATATTGAAGCTCAACATCGGAAATCCTGCACCGTTCGGTTTCCGCACCCCGCAGAAGGTGCTCGACGCGATGAACCGCAACCTTGTCAATGCCGAGGGCTATTCCGACTCGAAGGGTATCGCAGAGGCGCGCGAGGCCATAATCAGCTACCATGCCTCCAAGGGCATCGAGGGCATCGGCATGAACGACGTCTATACGGGCAACGGTGTTTCCGAGCTGATAGTAATGGTCATGCAGGGGCTGCTCAACAACGGCGACGAGGTGCTCGTGCCCGCCCCCGATTACCCGCTCTGGACTGCTGCTGTTACCCTCTCGGGCGGAAACGCGGTACACTACATCTGCGACGAGCGCAGCGACTGGAACCCCGACCTTGACGATATCCGCTCGAAGGTCACCGACAGGACCAAGGCGATAGTCCTGATAAACCCCAACAACCCCACCGGCGCGGTCTACCCGAAGGAGCTGCTCATGCAGATCGCCGATATTGCCCGCGAGCACGAGCTCATCATCTTCTCGGACGAGATCTATGACCGCCTGCTGATGGACGGCGTGGAGCATACCTCTATCGCCTCGCTCTGCCCCGACCTGTTCTGCATCACCTTCAACGGCCTTTCCAAGTCGCACATGGTGGCAGGCTACCGCTGCGGCTGGATGGTGCTCTCGGGCGACAAGAGCAGGGTAAAGGGCTATATCGAGGGACTGAATATGCTCTCGTCGATGCGCCTGTGCTCTAACGTTCAGGCTCAGTACATCATCAAGCCCGCACTCGAGATCGCTGACAGCGCCGACCCGCTCCTTCAAAAGGGCGGCCGCGTATACGAGCAGCGCGAGCACATCTGGCGGGCGATGAATACTATCCCGGGGCTCTCGGCGGTCAAGCCGAAGGCAGCGTTCTACATCTTCCCGAGGATAGACCCCGCAAGGTTCAATATCCGCGACGACGAGCAGTTCGTCCTCGACCTGCTTCGCGCCAAGAAGATACTCCTTGTTCACGGCGGCGGCTTCCACTGGGAGCAGCCCGACCACTTCCGCATAGTTTACCTGCCCGACCTTTCGGTGCTGAAGGAGTCCACCGACAAAATGGCAGAATTCCTTGCGGACTACAAGCAGAAGTAAGGAGAGATCTGCTGTAATGAAAATATCAATAACGATAAAGAGAATACTGAAGGTCATAGCCCTTGCTGCGGCGGCAGCGGTCACGGGACTGATGCTCGTTTCCTGCGGCAGTGCCGACAGCTCATCGAAGTCGGACGCGGCATCGCCTTCATCGCAGGCAGCCGAAAGCACTGCCGACGCTGCACTTGACAAGAGCCAAAGCTTCGTGATCGCCCTCTACCCCGAGTATGCGCCGATCACCTGCGAGAACTTTGAAAAGCTCGTCAGCGAGGGCTTCTACGACGGGCTGCTGTTCCACCGCGTATACGAGGGCTTTATGGCACAGGGCGGCGACGGCAGAACGGCGGGCAAAAAGGCAGAGAGCATCAAGGGCGAGTTTGCCGCCAACGGTGTTAAGAACGACCTCTCGCACACGCGCGGTGTCGTTTCAATGGCAAGATCGCAGGCGATGGACAGCGCCTCCTCGCAGTTCTTCATCGTGTACGACGATGCTGCCAAAAAGTCTCTCGACGGTCTGTACGCGGGCTTCGGCAAGGTAGTCGAGGGCATGGAGGTAGTTGACAGCTTCCTCACGATACCAATGAAGATGGGCATGGACAAGATACCCACCTCGCCGACCAAGCCCATAACTATCCTCAAGGCAGAGCTCGACGGCAAGGACGCTGACGGTCACACGCTTTGCAGATTCTATATGCAGGTAGGCGAATGAGTCGGGCTTTCCCCGAAGCAAAAAAGTGAACAGTGAACAGAAAAGGTGCCCGTCCATACCCGCGGCGGTGCCTTGACTGTTCACTGTTCACTTTTTATTTTTGATCTATTCTTATTCGCTGCTCTCTTCCATATCCTCCTCGAGCCGATATACATATCCCGCCTTGAACGGCTGATACTCGTTCTCGTCATGATCGGGCGCCACCTCGAGCCTGACGTACATTCCCTCCCTGATATCGTCAAGATCCGAGAAGACATATCTGCTCTCGGGAATGGTCAGCTCCACCTCCCGACCGTCCTCGTCCGTCACGGTCTTGTCAAAGGTGACGGTCCACAGCAGCCCCTTCAGGCGGTCGTCGTTCGGGTCATACAGGCTCTCGCGCTCAATGCCCACGGTGCAGCAGTTGCGGCTTTGATCGACCTCGAGCACCTTTCCGCGCACCAGCTCGGCCTGCTTGTTTATATCGTCGATGTAGAATACGTTCCCCAGCGGCTTTACTCCGAACTCCTCCGCATTGCCGAACTCATAGATATCGGCGGTAACTGAGTCTTTCTGCACCCAGAAATAAAACAGCTTGCGGCTCTTTGACCGAAAGACGGGAGTGCCGACGGGGAAGGCATTCGTTTCAAGGCGCTTGCCCGTGATCTTTCCCGTGTCATAGGTGTTTTCGGTGACTACCCCGAGAAACTTCTTATCCTTGAAAAAGCTGTCGAGCTCTTCTATCACAACGCCGCGGTACATATTATAGCCCATGTACATCCCGTTCTCGTCAAAGCCCCAGTCGTTGTCATCGTATATGATCTCGTCGTTGTAACAGATGTACGGCCTCGGCTCGTTGTGTACCGTGCTGACGGAGGACTCATCTGTGCTGTCCGCCGCGGAGACAGCGACCTCATCGGCTGAGGGCGGCTCACTCTCGGCAGTGCGGTATCTTGATGTCGTGAGCGCCAGCACTCCCGCAAGCCCCGCGCCTATCACAGCTGCCGCCGCGACCGCAGCGAACGAACGTGACCTCACTCTCGCATCGGTGCCTGACTGCGGGCTGCCGCCGCCCTGTATCCTCTCCGAGAGCTCGTCAAAATCAGGCTCGAAGCCGCGCCGCATGACCTCCTTGTAAAAATCCCTTTCCTTCATTCCGACACCTCCCTGTAGTGCTTTCTCAGCTCCTTCAATGCCCGATACAGCTTGCTCTTAACGGTGGACAGCGGCAGATCGAGCTCGGCAGCCGTCTCGGGCAGCGATCTGTCCAATCTGTAGTACAGATAGAATATCTGCTGCGTCACCTCGTCCTTAGCTTTCAGCAAGCTTATCATCTCCTCATAGAGCTGCTCGGTTATGCAGCTCTCCTCGATATCAAGGTCATCTGTCGGCTCATCACTGCCGTAGCCCATCACGATATCGGCGATCTCCTGCTGTCTTGCGGCACCCCTGTAGTGCTCGGAGAGCCGCCGCCTGAGTATCGTCATCAGGTATGCGGCGGGCTCGTTTATCTGCCTGCCCTTTTTCAGCGCACCGAGCAGCTCGACATACGTTTCCTGAAAGATATCCTCCGCATCGGAAAACGTCCTCGCCCCCGCGACTGCCGCGCTGTATATCCTGCGGCAGGTCTGACTGTATATCCTGTCAAACTCTGTCTCTTTTCCCGCTCTGCCCAATCCGCACCACCCCCGTTCCGATCGTTCTGTTATATCAGTGCGATCTTTTCGCCGAACAGTTTCAGTCAAATGTAAACATTCCGTAAACATTGCAAAAAAACAAACAGCAAACAGTTCACTGTTCACTGTTCATTGTTCACTATTCACTGTTCACTGTCAACGGTGTATACTCCCGCCTTGCCGTTTGTCACGTCGATGATGCCCGAAAGCTCGCAGTCCCGTCCCGAGAGAAGCTTTTCAAGTGCGGGCTGTGCGGTCGGGTCGTCGGGCGGCAGGTCGGTCATGCCCCACTCTGCAAGCCGTTCACGTCCGCTCCCGGTCAGGGCTATCCGCTCGGCGATGATGAGTTCGGGCTTTATGCCGCTCTCAGCGAATGCCGCAAGATCGCTGTCGAGGCGGTCATAGGTCGTAACGAACACCGATCCCGCATCACGGAGAACATCCGCAAGGCAGGTCAGCTCCCATTCCTCCTCGACTATCACGGCAACGCTGCGCGAGGCTGCCAGCTCCGCCGCGTCGATGCCGTCGGGGTACTGCCTGAAGGCAAAGCGGTTCTCCCCGAACAGGTTCGCCCCAAGCACAGCCGCCGCTGCCGCCGCAAGCGTGAATGCCGCCGCCCGCCTGCCCGCCGCGGAGATCATCAGCGGGTAAACGAGCTTGACCGCCGCCATGCACAGCATCGGGAACGTGCAGAACAGATACCGCACCGCCGTGCTGCCCATTGCGCCGAGATCGGTCTTGCAGAGCATCACCGCGCAGACCGCCGCGGAAGCGATAACGGGGAAGCTCGGGAACAGATCGGCGCCGCCGCTTTTCCTCCCGCGGATATAAAGATACACCGCTGCCGACACAGCCGCCGAACCGATCAGGACAGCCGCCGCAGCCCCGATCCCGCCCTTTGCTCCGAAGCCGAACAGCCCCTCGGTGATAAGATCGGCAGCCGCACGCAGCTGCTCCGCCGCACCGCCCGTGCTGCTGTGCGCCGAGTAGTCCGCCATCTGCCGCAGCGCCGAGGGGTACACCGCGAAAAACAGCCCGAGGCTCCCCGCGAACGAGAAGCCGTAAACGAGCATCGCCGCCGTCCTGCGCTTTATCAGCAGATGCAGGCAGACACACGCCGCCAGCGCCCCCGCGAAGACTATCCCGTAATAGTGGGTCATGAACATTGCGAACGAGACTGCGAGCACGGGCGGCAGCCGCCTCATGCTCCCGCTGTAGTGCAGCCGCGCCGTGAAGTACACGAGCATCACCGCGAGCATCGTCAGCAGCGCATACTGCCTGATGAACGTGAAGGTGTAGAGCGCCGCGTGACCTCCGCCGTAAAACAGGCAGCAGATCAGCGCCGCCCTGCCGTCGCCGACGATCAGCCGCGCCGCAAGGAAGAGGAACACCTGCGTCACCGCAAGGAACACGCAGTTGAGCACAAAGCCGTAAACGGGCGAATAACGGTCGGGAAACAGCGAGCAGACCGCGTGCAGCAGCAGATAATACAGCGGCGGGTGATGATCGAGGGTCTGGTTCTCCCAGACTGCCCCGAAGCCGAACCGCTCGTCCTGCTGCACGGTGATATAGTCGTTGAGCACCTTGCCGTCAGTCAGGCAGCCGATGTTCACGATGTCTCCGCTGCCGATATCGTCTATGCTCACGCCCGCCCTTGCGAACACAAACGGCTGCCCGCTGCTGTTCGCAAGCCCGTAGCTCCACACCTCGTCCGAATGGTGCCCGTCCTTTTCGCACGCAAAAACGAAGACCGTCCAGCAAAGCTGGGCGGCTGTAATACAGATCAAGCATATTAAAAACACGGGGAAAGCCTTCTTATTTGTCTGCATAAGGCACCTCTTGCGGCTGCGGGGCTGTCACGCTGCGTACAGCCTGTCGCGTTTTCCTTCCTCGGGCGGGGCGAAGAAGCCTCGCTGCGTGCCGTCGGTCTGGGCTTCTCCCGTCCAGCCCTCGGCAGTCTTGTTTATCATGTCGTAGTATATTATCGCGTTGGAAATGTTTATCCGCTCCTCCGCGTAGCTCACATAGCCCGAGATGTAATCCTCCGTAACGCAGGAGTCATCGGTGCGCAGCTCCATCGCAGCGGCACCGTAGGCGGAGTTCACGCCCTTCTTGTAGATGCCGTCCCGCGTTTCGCTGTAGAGCGGGTTGGGGATATCCTTGTAGCTCTGGTTGCAGGAGGCGTGCTTTGCGACATTGTCAAAGCCGCGCACGTCAAAATAGCTGCCCTTCTGATTGTTGTAGTATACCGTGTCGGTAACGAAGTTGCCGTTCGGGAAGATAACAACGTTCTCCTCGTTTTCGGGCATCGAGAGAATGTCGTGCCCGAGCGCATACGGATTTTCAAAGCCGAACATATTCCCGAGCGTCGGCTGAACATCGTACATACCCATTACGCGGGTGATCTCCTTATGCTCGGGGAGGTCCTTGCTCCAGATGATGAGCGGGGTCTTGCGGTTGAGGTTGTAGGCGAAGTCGTTCACGGGGATATAGCCCTCGTCAGCCTCGGTGAGCACCTCCTCGGTGAAAGGGTCGTAGTTGTAGTAATACTCGTACTGCTCCTCCTTGACCTTTGCATCGTGGTCGCCGTAAAGCACGATAACGGTGTTGTCGAGCAGACCCTCCTTTTCAAGATCCTCCATGAGCTGCCCCAGCGCCTCGTCAGCATAATGCACCGACTTGAAATAGCTGCCCAGCTTCGTCCCCTCGAGGAACGGCGCGGACTTCTGCTCTATCACGCCCGTTACGGGATCCTGCACGCGGTATTTGAAATCCACCTCGTAGTCGCTCACACGCTCTATATCGGTGAACGGTGTGTGGTTGGTGAGCATTATCAGCGTGCCGTAGAAATTCTTGTGCTCCTTTGAGATCTCCTTGATCTTGGGCACTGCCTGACGGAAGAAGCTCTTGTCTGACAGCCCGAGCCCGATCATCTCGTCAAGCTCAAAGTCATTGGAATAATTATACAGCTTGTCATACCCCAGCGACTTATGCAGGTTCAGCCTGTTCCAGTAGGAGCCGTTGTTGCCGTGCATACTGAACACATAGTAGCCCTTGTCTTTAAGCATCGACTGCGTGGTGGTGTAGTCGCGGTCCCAGTAGTTGATAGCGACCGTTCCGCTCGATGCGGGCATCAGTGAGGTCGCAAAGGTGAACTCGCTGTCCGAGCTCGTGCCGACCGACTCCTGCGCGTAGAAGTTGGAGAAGTAGATGCCCTCGCCCGCCAGCTTGTTGAGGTTCGGGGTGAGCGGCTCGCCGTTGATATAGGTGTCCATGCAGAACTGCTGCATACTCTCACAGTGGATAACGATAACGTTCTTGCCCTTGAACATATCGGAGTATTCGTTCTTTCCCGCCGACTCAGGCTCCTCGGGCTCTGCCTTTTTCTCGGTATAGAACTCGGTGAACGCCTGCTTGTTCTCGTCGTACCCGAGCCACATATTCATCTTTGCATGGATGCTCGACACCGTGTCCGAAAGCTGATATGTATACAGCCCGAAGGTGCCGAGAACATACTCGCGGTTCCACTGCTTTGCAAGACGCGAGGCATCGGTCGCCGTAAGGGTCGATGCGAATATCCCCGCAAAGCCCAGCGCTGCCACAAACGTCCCGAGCGCGTATCTGCGGCTGACGTGCAGTGCCTCCACATCGTCGAAATAGGTGGGCTTCTTCTTCTTTATCAGCACATAGACCGTTATCTGCGCGATTATCGACCAGAAGAAGATCAGCTGCTTGAATTCGAGCAGATTGGTCACCGCCCCCATAACACCGCCGAGCTGCGAGGCTGTCGAGATCAGCGAAACGGAGATGAACGACTTATAGTTAAGATAGTATATAGAGTTCCCGACCGAGAGCAGCGTGAAGATGATATTCAGCGTCAGGAAATATGCAAAGCGCCTTTTCGGGCGGAAGCAGTAGCCGAAGATGCCGAAGAACAGCACCATCGCTATATCCGCAAGCAGCGGCTTTACGGCATTGTAAATAAATCCCACTGTGAAAGCCCGCAGCAGGAACGAGTTGACCACCGATGTCACCATAAAGGTGAGAAACATCAGGTTTCGGCTCATATATGTCTTTATCTTCCCACCGAGAGCGGTAAGCTTATTTTTCATTTGTTCCTCCAAATGCAGCATACGGCCATATCGGACACGTTATGCGGTCATCATTTTGTTGATCGTTTATACTATAATCTCTGTTTTATTCCTATGCTTCTGTTTCTTTCGGATAAGATATATTTTAATCCTTTTTGTTCAACTTGTCAATATCGTGCGGAAAATTTCGTGCATTTTACACATATTGGATCGGCATATCCCTCGGGCGAAAATCATTTTTGACGAAAGCTTATCCCCGCAGAAGCGTCCCCCGATCCACTGTTCCCGCTCCCCGAAGCCCTTCTTGTAAAAACGCGAGAAAAGTTTGCTTCAGCGCTTGCATTATCTAAAGCGTTGTGTTATAATAGTATATATATGAACTATGAACACTAAAATGATCGGGAGGCAGCTATGAGCTTCACATTTGACCAGACTACTATATTGAAATACGGCGTAAAGCTTATCGTCATATTTCTTGTTATACCCGTCCACGAGTTCGCGCACGCATGGGCTGCGACCAAGCTGGGCGACGATACCCCCACCTATCAGGGCAGGCTGACGCTCAACCCGCTCGCGCATATCGACCCGATCGGCGCGATCTGTATTTTCTTCACGGGCTTCGGCTGGGGCAAACCCGTGCAGGTCAATCCCGTCAGGTTCAAGAAATACCGCTCGGGCATGGCGCTCACCGCTGCGGCAGGGCCTATCATGAACATCATCATCGGACTGATAGGCATTTGCTTCTATAAGTTCACCTTTGCCATCGCACTCACCCACGACTCCGAGGCGCTGCAGTGGCTGGTGCTGATATTCCGCTATTTCACGCTGATAAACGTCGGGCTCGCGGCATTCAACCTTATACCCGTGCCCCCGCTCGACGGCTCGAAGATACTCGCCTACTTCACGCCCCGCAAGTTCGATGCGTTCATTGCCGAGAACCAGCTCTATATCTCGCTCGGCTTCCTGCTGCTGCTTGTTACGGGTGCGCTCGATTATCCCCTCAGCTGGATACAGAACGGTATGTTCTGGGTACTGGATAAGCTGACCTTCTGGGTCGATCTGATAGTCAAGGCCGTGCTGTGATGGAGGAGCTGAAATTCCGTCTCGATGCGTTCGAGGGGCCGCTCGATCTGCTGCTGCATCTTGTTTCAAAGCACCAGCTGAACATCTATGATATCGAGATAAGCCTGCTGCTCGACCAGTACCTTGAATACATCGAGGGCATAGAGGATCTTGACTACGAGCTGGCGGCGGACTTCTTTGAGATGGCGGCGCGGCTCATATACATCAAGACCTGCTACCTGCTGCCGCAGCCCGAAGAGGCAGAGGAGCTGAAAAAAGAGCTTCAGGGCAGAATGATCGAGTATTCGCTGGCAAAGCTTGCGGCTCAGCGGCTGCGGGAGGACTACGCGGGCGGCATGGTGTTCGTGCGCGAGCCCGTGAAGCTGCCCGTGAACAAACAGTATACCCGCCTGCACGACAAGCAGGTGCTCTATGATGCCTACATGGCGATCTCGTCGAAGGTGAAGGACTACACCCCGCTGCGGGCGAATATGTTCTCGCCGATCGTGTCGAAGCGTATCGTGTCGGTCGAGTCGAAGATCACCTATGTGCTGGAGCGGCTCTATACCTGCGGGCATTTCGATATGACTACCCTCTACGACGGCATGACCGACCGCTCGGAGCGCATTGCGACCTTCCTTGCGGTGCTGGAGCTTGCCAAGACAGGAAACATTTACCTGAATGATGACAACACCGTGATAAGCCTCCGCCGCCCCGAAGAGGTCACGGAGGACGAGGATGACCCCGAACTCACGGCAGAGGACGAGACTACCCCCGAGGACACCGCCGTTTCGGACGATGCGGGACTCACGGCAGAGGACGAGGAT
>CAMOFU010000065.1 GCA_946613705.1 uncultured Clostridia bacterium | reverse complement strand
GCCTGTGTAGGTGTAGCTGCTTTTCAGCTTGACCTTGAAATCGGCGGCAAGCTTCTGCTCCGCTTCACCTTCGGAGCCGCTCTCGTCATCGGCCGTTTCGCTCACTGACTCATTTGAAGTCTGCTCCGATACGGCGATGCCTTCGTCGGCAGCAGCAGAAACGATCGGTGCCGCCATTATCAGCAGCGACGACAGCAGCGCCGCTGCCAGATGTTTTAACTGCATTGTTTTACCTCCTCGAATTATATAGTATTACATCAAGACTTTCTTGCTTTTATTGCCGCGCACATTGCTGCCGCTGCGATGACAAATGCAGCAGTCATTCCCGCACCTGTCTTGGGGTTGTCCGAATGCGGAACAGGCTGCTTTACCGTGTCGGCGGTCTTGCTCTCATCGGTCGGAGCATCAGCCTGCGGGCTGTCGGCTGCGGAGCTTTCCTCTGCGGGCTTGTACGGCACGGGCGCTGTGAGATCGACCGCATTGCCGTTCCTGTCTGTGCCTGCTGCCGTAAGCCTGTCTACCTTGTAGGCTGCCAGGATCTCAAAGGTATCGTCATTTATAACAGCCATCTCGGCAAGCCCGCCTTCGTACTGCGTTGCTAAAGCTCTCAGCCTTGCAGTGCTGCCTGTGGTCACTCTGTAGTATTCAACTGCAAGCTCGGCAAGCTCACTGTCGTCATAAAAGCTGAGATCCTCACCCGTCTTGTCGGTCAGGAACCGCAGAGTCATAACATCACCGTTATTGAAATCGAACACTGCCTTATCCTCGCCGTCAGCCGTGATATATGCGATGTGAGTGTTGTTCGGCGTATCGTCAAGGATGTATCTGAGCTTGCAGATCTCTGCATTGTACATGAATTCTCCGCCGAGAGGCTTGTTCTCCTTGGAGCTCGGGTCGATGACCGTGATGCGTGAACCGTCGTTGACTATCTCGATATACTGCGGGTCTGCATCCTCGCGCTCTGCCAGCCAGATGCCGTCTCTGAGCAGAACATCGCTGTTTTCCTTGAGCAGCGGATCTGAATATGCCTTGATCGGGAAGTTGTCATAGGTCATATAGTCTCCGCCGTTGTCTGCAATATCTATCTCCTTTATCGATCCTATGCTGTCAGCAAGATCGGAC
Organism: uncultured Clostridia bacterium; assembly: GCA_946613705.1. GTDB lineage: Bacteria > Bacillota > Clostridia > Oscillospirales > Ruminococcaceae > FB2012. Next base: position 10,165 of record CAMOFU010000065.1, on the reverse strand, counting down.
CAGCTGTAGCCCCCCGTATCATCATCAGGTGCAAACATAAAGCTCTCGCCCCTGTTGATCACTCCCACATAGTAGGCGATGCCCGCCGCTCCGATATCTTTGCTATTCTCTATGAACTTGGGGTCATTCAGCTTTTCCATGGCATATGCTTTATTGGTGTTCTTCTTTACGGGAGTGGTATAGCCCTCCTGCGTCTTCTCGGAAACCGTGACAGAGAATCTGTCGTCCTCTCTCAGTCTGATAGGCTCGTCAAGATCAATGCGGTGATATCCCGCGTAGTCGAATTTCACCACCGTTGAGAAGATCATCTCGCCGTCTATGGGAGACTTCGGAGACTTGTTGAGCTTATATACCGCAAAGGTCACCTCCGTGTTCGGAAGCACTGTCTCTGTCGAAAGCGCTCTGAGATCCTGATCTGTCTCAGCACTGAAAACATTCGCTATCACAATGGGTGCGCCGCCGAGATAACCGTCACAGGTATTAGTCGGCATAAGATCGTACTGGTCGATCGTAAGGTATTCCTGTCGGCTGGAGAGGTTTTCGGTATAGAAATCAAATGTCTCGGGAGTGGATATTGATCGGTCGTAATATGAAAGATAGAAATATCCGCTGTTGTCCACGCCCCAGCTGTTCTTGTGCGGGAACTTCTGTCCTTCGCAGCCCCAGCTGTTTTTGACTATCCACGCGCCGTCTGCGGGAGGTGCCATGTCCCTGCCGTCCTCGGTCGTACCCTGAAGAAAGCTGCTGCGTGGATAGTTGTCGTCCCAGCCCACGATGCACACTACATGGTTTGGCCGCATAGTGTCGTAGGTGTAATGTGCGTATTTGTCGCTGATATAATGCTTCTCAGTGTCGAGTGCATCATACGACGGCGAATCTGCAAAGTAGGATACCGAGATCGCCCTGCCGTTCATAAGCTCCTGCTTCATTACGAGAGTTGCCTGTTCGTTGTAGCTGTAGCTGTATTTCCCGTTCTTATCGGGACCTGTGATAACGGCGGGGGAGGGAAGTATGTTGCCGTTTTCAAGCTCGATAATGCTCTGAAAGCGATACTCCTCGGGAACGCTCCAGTCCTCGCCTGTTGTTTTGTAAAACATAGGGAAGCCGTCATTGTCGTCCACGGTATTCCCGCTCTTGTTCTGATAGGGTGCATCTTCCTCTGATATCGGGCCGATACCCATTGAATAGATAGAGGTCGCTGTAAAAGAGAATCCGCCGACAGTAAGCGCGTTTTCTTCGGGCTCGCCGTTAAAGTTGATTATATAGCAGCCCTCGCCGCGCTGCGAGGGAACGGAATTGTCATCCATCGGCAGTGCCTTGTTGGCGAACCATGCCAGCTGCAGCTCTGAAAGATCAAGGTCGTAGCCGTCTATCTTCATTCCCTGCTTGTTGACCATCTCGTAAAGCATACTCGTTTCGGAGGCGGCAGTTGCGCCAAAGCCCCAGCAGGTGCCCCAGCCCCCCTGTGATTTGACGGGAGTTACATAATTGATGCCGTCAACGTTCCGCAGGTCAAAGGCCGCAGGGAAATCATCATTTATATCAATGTCTCCGTCATCGGGAGTTATATGCTCGGGCAGCTCCGAGCTGTCGGTCCGCTGCTGTGTTTCCTCCTCATCGGCAAGAACAGGAAACACACTGCCCGAGCATACCGCCAAAGCAGTCAGCAGCAGTGCTGCCGCTCTGAGCCTGACCGAGATACGGTTTTTCTTTTTCATTCCTTCTCGTTTCTCCTTTCAAATTTCGCTGTTACAGCGGGATGCTGTTCAGGATACCGTCAGACAGCATTGTTGAGTCTGAACTGGAGAGCGGCATAGTCCTTCATATTGATCTTTCCGTCATCGTTCATGTCCGCATTGACCTCGATAACTGTTACATCAAAGCCGTTTAAGTATCTTTGCAGCAGGGCATAATCCTTCATATTGATGATGCCGTTGCCGTCGGTATCACCTTTGAGCACCTTTATCGGCTCTACGATATTGAAGGTCGAGGTGAAGGAACCGAAAAATCTGCCTTTGCCCGTAACAGTGATCGTTGCTGTGCCGACATCGGTGTTGTTTTCGATAGTATAAGTATAGTCCTTGCCCTCTGTGATCGGAGTGAAATATGAGTTCGACGGATAGACCTCTATCTTCGGAACGATCGGTTCGCCTGTCCATTCCTGATCGTCGATAGCTCTTATCTCTGCGGCTTCAAGGCTTTCAAGCAGAACGCTGCCCTTGTAGTTGCCCCCGAACACTATCCCTGCCGAAAGCAGTCTCTTGGTGAAATAGTTGGTGCTTGCGCTGCCGATATAGTAATCGCGGTTGAGGTTGAGCACCGTTCCGTTGTATGTTACGCTTATGTTGTTTCCCGCAATGTTCATAGCGTTCATATCACCGACATACAGGTCGCTGAAGCTGAACTTTGCCTTATCGGAAATGTCGATCGGGTCGATCGTAAAGGTAACGGTTTTGGTGCCCGAGAAGCTGCCTGCGCCTATCACGTTGACATAGGACTCGCCCGCACCGACATTTGAAGAATAGCTGAGTGTATAATCCGTCCCCTCGGTGAGCAGCTGACCCTTGTATTTTACAGCGGGCTTGGGTGTGATCGCACTGCCTGTATAGTCGTAGTTCGGTATCGGGTCGATAACTGCATCCTCAATGCTCTTCTTGCAGTTCACCTTCATCTCAACGCTCCCTGAGCCCGACTTAGCAGAAGCGGTGACAAATGCCGTACCCGTGCCTACACCCGTCACCAGACCGGTATCGGAAACGGTCGCAACAGATGTGTCGCTGCTTTTCCAGTTGAAGTCCCCTGCATCAAAGGTGCAGTAAGCATAAGACCAGCCCGAGTTCTTTCTGTCCACCTCAAGCTGATATGTTTGTCCGTCGGTCAGGTCGATAGAAGAGGTGCCTGCCCAGCCGCTGTAATTGAATTGCAGAGTGCAGCTGTCCTCGGTGATATCAACGGCATAGGTATTGTCAACTATCGCTGTCGAAGTCTCCGTCTCGGTCGCATTCTGGTATGCGAAGCACTGCACCCAGTATCTTATGCCGTTGCATTCGGTAACACCGATGCCGATGCTCTTGAACGATGACCTTATCATATTCTCATAGTGTCCCTGAGAGTTTTTCCACTGGGTGAAGGTCGCTGATGCAGTGCTGTTGCCCGCAGCAATGTTCTCGCCCGTCATCTTTGAGGGCAGCGCCGAATAGCAGGAGGACCCGTTGGGACGTGTGTGGTCGAAGTGTACCGTTATCTCGGCAGCACGTCTCATAGCAGCTGCGGTCAGCTCCTTGTCCATAGTCAGAGTGCCGAGCCCGAGCGATGTGCGCTCCTCGTTGACGTATCTGAGCATCTCCTGTGCGAGATCGTAATAGCTCGTTCCGCTGACATTGACTGTGTAGCTGACATTTGCGGCGATAGCTGTCACATTCAGCAGGCACATCATAGTAACTGCCGCGGTTATCGCTGCGATAAGCCGTGTAAGCCTATTGGATCGTTTCGTTTGTTTCATATCTGTTCTCCTTGTAATTATTTGGCAGATGATATCAGGCTGCCATACCCCACATTATTATAACATAAACCTGCCTCGATTGCAACAGGAATATGCAGGATTTTTTCTTTCTGTGTCGGCAATGACCGTGTCTGCTGTCAACACTGCCATTTTACTGTTGAAAATATGAACACATTGTAAAAAGCGCTCTTACCCTCTTGACAAACGGAATTAAATTTGATACAATTTAATTGAGCTAAAGAGAACAGCTCGGTACAAGAAAAAGAAAAAACGATAAACCACCCCGATCCCGATAAGTACCGTGGATCGGAAATACAACTGACAGGAGGATAAGTTTATGTCGATCTATGATTTCAAGGTAAAGAAGAGAAGAGAAGGCGAGTTCGATCTTGCGGAGCTCAAGGGCAAGGTGGTGCTGATAGTCAACACCGCTACAGGCTGCGGTTTCACACCTCAGTACGAGGGGCTTGAAAAGCTCTATGAGATGTATCACGACAAAGGCTTTGAGATACTTGATTTCCCCTGCAATCAGTTCATGGGTCAGGCTCCCGGGAGCGATGAGGAGATACACCGGTTCTGCACAGCCAAGTACAAGACGCAGTTCGATCAGATGGCTAAGATCGAAGTAAACGGCGAGAACGAATCCCCCGTGTATACCTTCCTGAAGCAGCAGCAGCCTGACGAGGCTGTAACGGGTGTCAAGGCAAAGGCTGCGATGAAGATGGTATCCAAGCTCAGCAAGACCACCAAGACACCTGCCGATATCAAGTGGAATTTCACCAAGTTCCTTGTTGACAAAGACGGCAGTGTTGTTAAAAGGTATAATCCGACCGTTGAGCCCAAGGTCATCTCAAAGGATATCGTTGCGCTGCTGAAGGGCGAGGAGCTGCCTGAATAACAGTCCCGATATTTGGACAATATATATCTGAAAGGAGTATCTGACATGAATGTTACAGAAGTTACAAGAGATAATTTTGAGGCCGAGGTGCTTAACTCGGACAAGCCTGTTATCGCAGATTTCAACGCCGACTGGTGCGGCCCCTGCCGCATGATGCGCCCGACGCTTGACGAGATCGCTGCCGAGAGGGACGATATCAAGGTCGTTTCGATCAACATAGACGATGAGGACGAGCTTGCGGAGGACTACGGCATCTCTTCCATTCCCTGCCTTGTGGTCTTCAAGGACGGCCGAGAGGTCAACAGGAACATTGGTCTTGTCCCGAAGGACGTTGTGCTGGGACTGCTCTGAGGTGATCTGCGATGTATGACATAATAATCATCGGTGCCGGCCCCGCAGGAATGACAGCCGCTATCTATGCAAGACGCGCCGCAAAGACAGTGCTGGTGCTCGAAGCAAAGAGCTACGGCGGGCAGATCATAAATACTCCCGATATAGAGAACTATCCCGCTGCCGCGCACATCTCGGGCTTCGATTTTGCAACAAAGGTATACGAGCAGGCGAAGGCACTCGGTGCGGAGTTCAAATTCGAGAAGGCGGTCGAGATCAGGGACGGAGCCGACTTCAAGACCGTTGTTACCGTAAAGGGCAGTTATGAGGGCAGAGCAGTGATAATCGCAACAGGCTCGGAGAACCGCAAGCTCGGTGTTGAGGACGAGGATAAGCTGGTCGGCAGGGGCGTGAGCTACTGCGCTACCTGCGACGGAGCATTCTTCCGAAAGAAGAAGGTAGCTGTAGTCGGCGGAGGTAATACCGCGCTTGAGGACGCACTGTATCTTGCCGATCTTGCAGAGACGGTGTATGTTATCCACCGCCGTGATGAGTTTCGCGGAGATGAGTCAACAGCAGAGCAGCTGCGTTCAAGAGAGAACGTAAAGCTTGTGCTCAACAGCCGTGTCACAAAGCTGATCTATGACAAGAAGCTCACCGCCGTCGAGGTCACAGACAAGGACGGGAATGTCAGCGAGCTTGAAGTGAACGGGCTGTTCGTTGCAGTAGGACGTATACCCGAAAACCGGAATTTTGCATCGGTCATAAAGCTTGATGCCGCAGGGTATGCCGTGGCTGCCGAGAATTGCCGCACACAGACAGCAGGCATTTTCGCAGCGGGCGATAACCGCGTCAAGGATGTACGCCAGCTCGTGACAGCCACTGCCGACGGTGCCGTGGCTGCGACCGAGGCGATAAAGTATCTGGCAAATAAATGATGCACACAAAAGCATATTAAGGCATTTGCTCAGCGCAGATGCCTTTTGTCATATCGGCAGACTTTCCATCATAAGCTTGAAATAAGCGGACACATTGACAAGCTTATTCGGAGGGTGAAAAGTATGACTGAATTACAGACACGCACAGACCGTCCCGTCTATTCCGAGCCTGTAGGACTGACTCAGGCAAGGGCAGAACGGCTTCTTAATCTCAACGGGCCAAATAAACTCGCACAGGAAAAGCAGCGGAGCGCAGTGCGGATATTTGCAGGGCAGTTCCATGATCTGATGGTGCTTATCCTGATCATTGCAACAGGGATATCCGTTGCGATCGGTGAGTATACCGATGCGATACCGATACTTCTGATAGTCGTAATGAATGCCGTGCTGGGTTTTGTGCAGGAGTACCGTGCCGAGAAAACGCTCGAAAAGCTCGAACAGCTGACAGCCCCTTCTGCGCGTGTTTACCGCGACGGCAGGCTCACCGTGCTGCCTGCGGAGCAGCTCGTGGTGGGTGATGTGATCGAGCTCGAAGCGGGCGACCGTGTCCCCGCCGACTGCCTGATACAAAGCTGCGCCGCTTTCTCCTGCGATGAATCGCTGCTGACGGGCGAGGCTCTCCCCGCCGAAAAGACTGCCTATAAAAACGAGCCGCGTATCAACGAGCCCGACCTTGAATACATGACCTATATGGGGACCGTCTGCGTGCGCGGCAAGGCAAGAGCCGAGGTAACTGCCTGTGCTGCTTCGACACAAATGGGCGCAGTATCAGAGCTTATCAGAACGGCAGCAGAGGAGCCCACTCCGCTTCAGAAAAAGCTGGGCGAGCTCGGAAAGATACTCGCTCTTATCTGCATAGCTGTGTGTATAGTCGTGTTCGCTGCGGGAGTGCTGCGCGGTGAGCCTGTTATGGAGATGCTTATGACAGGTATCTCTATCGCCATCGCCGCTATCCCCGAGGGTCTGCCCGCCGCCGTTACGATCGCGCTTGCGCTTGCGGTTCGGCGAATGCTTGGCAGAAAAGCGCTTGTGCATAAGCTCCATGCTGTTGAAACTCTCGGCTGTGCAAGTGTTATCTGTTCCGATAAAACAGGCACCCTGACTATGAACAGGATGACTGTTTCACGCGCTGCCGTTTTCGGAGATGAGGATAGGCTGCTTACTCCGACGGCAGGCGGCTTTGAGCTGACCGACGGGGGCAGGCTCATGCCCTGGGACGATGCAGCGCTGCGGGAAATGCTGTGCTGCGCCGCCGTATGCAATAACGCTCGGCTCGAAAGGACCTCGCTCTCGTCCGAACGTGACAGGGGCGGCAGGGCAGGTGTTCAGGCTGTCGGTGACCCTACCGAAGCGGCGATACTCGTAGCCGCGGTCAACGGCGGGATAGATGCCGAGAGCTTCCGCCGCAGCCGTGTCGCAGAGCAGCCTTTTGACAGCGAAAAGAAGTTCATGACCGTGACGGTTTCCGATAAAGAGACGGGTCAGCGGGTATATAAGAAGGGCGCTCCCGATGTTCTGATCACGTCGGCAGGCTTTGTACTGAACAGCTCGGGCGAAGCGATACAGCTGACTGCCGAGCACCGTCGGAGCATCACTGCGCTTGCCGAAAGCCTTGCTGCCGACGGTATGCGTGTGCTTGCATTTTCGCTGATCTCGGAGGGCAGGGAGGTGCTGCTCGGTGTCATGGCTATGACCGACCCGCCGCGTCCCGAAGCCCGCCGCGCAGTTGCGAGATGTACTCAGGCGGGCATACGCACCGTCATGATAACGGGTGACCACAAGCTCACTGCCTGTGCCTGCGCACGGGAGCTCGGTATCCTGCGCGAGAGCGGCCGAGCCTATACGGGTGCCGAGCTCGACAAAATGTCCGATGAGCAGCTCGATGCGGTGCTTGACGATGCGGCTGTATTCGCAAGGGTATCTCCCGCGCATAAGCTGCGTATCGTAAAGGCATATAAAGCCCGCGGAAAGGTAGTCGCCATGACAGGCGACGGCGTGAACGATGCTCCCGCTGTCAAGGAGGCAAATATCGGCGTGTCAATGGGCATCAGCGGCACCGATGTTACCAAGCAGGCTGCCGACTGCATACTCCTTGACGACAACTTTGCCACCCTTGTCAGCGCCGTTGAGGAGGGACGGACGATCTACTCGAATATCCGCAAATTCGTCCGTTATCTGATATCCTGCAACATCGGAGAGGTGCTCACGATGCTGGGGGGCATCATAATGGGTCTGCCGATAGTTCTTGTCCCCGCACAGCTGCTGCTCGTCAACCTCGTCACCGACGGTCTGCCTGCCGTAGCACTCGGGGCGCAGCCGTCGGAGGAGAACGTTATGCGCCGCCCGCCCCGCCGCGAGAACGAGAGCTTCTTCTCGGGAGGACTGCTGTGGCGAATGCTTATCCGCGGTACGCTCATCGGCATCGTCACGCTTGCATCGTTCACAGTGCTTATGAAACTCGGCAGCGGTCTTTCCGCAGCGCGAAGCGGTGCTCTTGCAACGCTCGTGCTTTCGCAGCTCTTCCATGCCTTCGAGTGCATGAGCGAGGAAAAGAGCCTGTTCGGTATCCGCATCACAGAGAACCCGTTCATGATCGTGTCGGTCGCGCTCTCATTTGCGGTGCTTATACTCTGTATGTATCTGCCGCTGCTTGCAGGTGTGTTCTCGCTCGTACCGCTCAGCCTGACCGAGTGGCTGATCTCGGCAGCTCTTGCCGCAGCGCTTCCGATCGGTGCGGGACTGTTCGCAAGAGCAGGATAAAAAACGCTCGGCTTTGTCTTGACATAGCCTCCGCCATATGGTATGATACAGATATAGCTTTTGATCGTCGGAGGCGTTAGTATGAAGAAAAGCAAGCTTACACCTGTTATCTCATGGTGCATATTTCTGTATTTTATCATACTCTTTTCGGAAAGAGTGCAGAGCATGGCGAGAATGGTTTACGGCCCCGACGGAAGGGGACTGCTCGTCACGGGCTTTGATACATATGTTGATCTGACTGCCTGCATATCCCTTTTCCTGACACTGGTCTTGCTGCTGTTTTTCAACCGCGGCTTTTTCAAGTCGCTGTTTTCCGCATCTGCTGTCCCCGATCACCGTATCCTGTCGATAACGGCGGGAATTGCTCTGATGGGCGGTATGGTACACACTGAGAACACCATCGCTCCGCTGCAATTCGCTGCCTACGGAGCGCTTATCCTCGGAATGATACTGCGTACAGTGCAGACTGCGCAGAAAGCACGGAACAGGTTCACTCTCTGGTATTCTCTCGCCTACCTGACGGTCTTTTCCATGTCTATCCCCGTGATGTACCGCTCACATATTGAGTATGCCACGCTCTTCCATATTATCGAAGCGGTAACTGCGGCAGTGCTGGTGGTTTGCTTCACATATATGCTTATGCGCGTTCTTGAGGGAAAGGCAGAAGACCTGTTGTTCCCTGCGCCGATAGTGATAATGGCGGTGCTGGACGCTGTTGTTATCGGTATGCGCTGGAATGAGGAGGTAAACACCTTTGCTCTGATCTTCGCCGTGCTCGCAGCTGTCATGTTCGTCATCGGAAAGCTTTTATTCCGCAGCAGCAGACAGTCTGAGGCATGAACGCTCCCGCCGCGGTCTTTGATGATGCCGAGAAAAAAAGCAAGGCAGCACTGTACAGCTTTTGTACAGTGCTGCCTTTGTAATTTGTAATTATGTGGCTTGGTGTTCGGTACAGGCTCAAAGCTTCTTTATGTATTTTCTGATGTTGTATTTTTCCTTGTTCTGAGTGATATTGCCGTATTCTATCGCTTCAAAGGGGCAGTTCAGGATGCAGCCCATGCAGTGAGCGCAGGGGCCTTCCCAGACGGGGCGCTTGTTCTCCATGTGGATATTGTTGATCGGACAGATCCTGCTGCATTTGCCGCAGCCTATGCATTTGTCGGTCGTATAGAAGTCCTTCGAGGGCTGCTTATATCTCACCCAGTAGGCGTTGAAAGGCAGCGCTATCAGCTTCTCAAACAGGAATACATAACGCGATCTCAGCCGCCTGCCGTGCCTGATATCCTTTGCGACCTGCTTTACCTGCTTCTCTGCCTCACTGATGCGCCTGATGCATTCATCGTGTTCGGTCGGCGGATATGCATTGCTCACAATGTGATTGGTAGGCATCTTGAATTCGGCGTGACCCATATAAAGCAGCTTTTTCCTGCTCGTTATTTTCTTGGCGAGGTACCCCGATATGCCTGCATATCCGCCGCTCGTAAATACAAAGTATACCCTCCTGTTTCCCCGCAGCGGCAGACGTTTCAGATAGTCGGCGGCAAAGCGCGGCATCTCACAGACGTATACCGGCAGACAGATAACGAAAGGCTTCTTTGAAAACACCCTGCTGCGGTCTTGTCTTTTTATACGTTCCAGCAGATCCGTGCAGTCATCGTTCAGTTCCTTTGCAAGCGATCTTGCTATGTATTCGGTGTTGCCCGATGCAGAATAATAGAGTACCATAAAAAGCTCCTT
>CAMOFU010000064.1 GCA_946613705.1 uncultured Clostridia bacterium | reverse complement strand
AGCTAAAAGTTTTAGGGAGGGGGTTTGGGGGACGACCCTTTTTCAAAAGGGTCTCACCCAACAAGTCCCGCAGGCAGTAAAGATAAGTTATCGTTTGTGGCAGGTCAGATCGAACGGCAGCCTGAGCGTTGCCGCAAGCAGGAGCCCGAGTACATCGGGGTCTGCGAGCTGACGCATACCGCCGCGCAGATCGTCCTTGAAAATAAGCTGCAATGCCCTGCCGATATGTTCAAGGCCTTTGCGGGCATTGCAGAAAGGCAGCTGCCTTGCCGTCCGCACGGTACCGACCGACAGCCGCCCCACCGTCCTTGACAAAAGGCGCTGTCTGCTGTCGGCGGGGAGCAGCCGTCCCGCTTTGTCCGCGAGGGACGAGGGGATATGCGCATACAGCCCCGACCTGCCCGTACTTACGAACTTTCGCTCCGAATTCGGCACAGACAGCAGCGCCGCGCCGACTATACTGTTTTCGGGCATGATGCTCTTTATAAGCCTGCCGCGGCGGAGCACCCGACTGCGGTGCCGCCGCATGAAGCTCTCGGAGAAGCCCTGCCCGTCGAACGAAACGCAAGCCGATACACTTTCGCGCATCAATGCGGTATACTGAGCAAGGTTCCCGCCCTTAGAATGCCCGCACACGGTAACTGTATATCCGCTTATCCCGATCCGCGCGGGGACTGACATTGCCGCTGCGAGCGCCGCATCGTAAAACAGCAATGCCCCGCGCTGCTCGGCTGTGTCCGCATCTGCCGCACCGAGCAGGTTATCCCGCCATGTGCTTGTCCTGCCGTAAGCGGAGTTATGATCGCCCACGCGGTAGTTGCCCCCGAATACGACTATGATCTCGCGCAGTGCTCCCCTGTCGGTGATGCGGTCGCGGTAAACGCAAAAGCTGTTGTACCTGTCACCGAGGCTGCTGACATCGGCAAGCCTCAGCTCACGCAGGGACTTGCTTGTGCGAAGTCTCTTCATCAGCCGTGTTACTCCCGAGCGCTCATCGGGGCAGAAGCCGTCGAACATCGTGCGGGGGCGCACACTCGGGTCACATTGCAGGTACATATCAATAAAATCACCGACACACCCGAAGCGTCCCTTAGCAAGCTCGGGGAAATAAGCCGTGAGCGAGAGCCAAAGCAGCAGGCTCTCGCTGATACTGTCAGCGCTGCTCATGACTGCCACCGATATTTACCGCGATTATGCCCGCTGCTATCAGTACGAGCGCGGCTGCATAGCGTATACCGAGCTGCGCCCCCTCGCCCAGCAGCAGTGCCGACAGCACCACGCCGATCACGGGATTCATAAAGCCGAATACCGATATCCTTGACACATCGCTGCGTTTAAGCAATATCCCCCAGAGCGTATACGCGGCACTTGAAACGAATGCAAGATAGAGCAGCAGCAGAACGGCCTTGACAGAAGGCTCTCCTCCGCCGACAGCGCCGCCGCCTGCCATAGTACCGAGCTGACCGAACAGCGTCATCACCGCTCCGCCGAGCAAAAACTGATAGCCGCTGAAAAGCACCGTATCATGCTCTGCGGAATACCTTTTTATGAGCGCCGACGATACTCCGTAGCAAAGAGCCGAGAGAGCTACAAGTCCGTCGCCGAGCGGTCGGAACGAAAAGCCCTCGGGCGTGAGGTTTATCAGCACCACGCCGACAGACCCGAGCAGGCAGCCAAGCAGCTTGCGTGCAGTCAGCCGCTCCATGCGCATGAACAGGCTTGCAATAAGTATCGCAAAGAATGTCGTAAGCGAATCCACCACCGCAGAATTTACCCCCGTTGTATGCGCCAGCCCGATGTAAAAGAACACATACTGCCCCACCGTCTGAAACAGGCTCAGCAGCATTATCCTGCCCCATTCGTCCCGACGCGGCAGCAGCAGCTTTTTCCTTTTCGCGCTCGCAAACAGTATCACAAGAGCTCCCGCAAGAAAAAACCTTATCCCTGCGAACCGAACTATCCTCATAGTCTCGTCACCGCCGATGCCCCAGAGCCGATAGCCTATCTTTATCGCGGGAAAGGCACTGCCCCACAAAAAGCAGCAGACAAATGCCCCGAGGAACATCTTTATCCCGCTCGACCTTCTGCCCCGCATACCGACCTTCCTTTCATGCGCTCCGCAGCAGACCAGAGCTCTGCGGAAATGATCTGATTAGATTATACCACATTGCTCGGCATCAGTCAACAAATATCAAATCAAAGCAGACAAAAAAGCAGCCCTCTGATAAAAGGACTGCCTTTATCCCGATTCATATTTGCAGGATAGTATTTACTTGAGCCGACCCATCAGCCGATTTTCAGCGACTCGAGCACAGCCTTTGCTTCGGGGCTGTCAAACTTAAAGCCCGCGCCCGAAACACGGATAAACTTACCGTTCGACTGCCCGTACAGCTCGAACCCGGGTGTGAAATCATCGCCGTACTCAAAGCCGTTCCACTCGATGCCCGCGATAGTTACGGCGGGAAGATCCTTCTGGTTGTATGTATAGGTCTTGTGGTTGTACTCATACTGTTTCTTCTGAGTTTCTTCCTTCTCATTCTTGAAATCTATCCAAGAAAGATCGGATTTCTTTACAGAGCAGTAGTCGGGAGAGTTTTCATCGAGCACATCGCCCTTGCGGAGCTTCCAGCCGTCGGGAACGAGAACGGTATAAACGCCCCATGTTTCAACAGTACCCGTGATCTCCTTGTCCTCTGCGGTGGCTGAGGGCTCTGCGGGATCCTCCTCGGCAGCCGACTGAACGGTGCTCTCTGCGGCATCTGCTGCCGACGAGCTGTCGCCGCTTCCGCAGGACACAAACGAAAGGGACATCAATGCCGCAAGCAGGACGGCTGCGTTCTTTGCTATCATCATCTTTTTCATTTTCGGTCATTACCTCCTTACAGTAATTGAACGAATAGTATTATACCAAAACAAAGCGGATTTGTCAAGACCGCAGCCGTCGCAGGGCGCGACAGCGCAATGCCGTCGCAGCGCGACAGCGAAATGCCGTCGCGCCGTGCATTGTGCGGGAGGAGGGCTTTGCCGCGCTCAGGACTGAGCAAAATAAGACCGCCCCCTTGCGGGAGCGGTCGGTATCGTTTGATCGTTTCTGTGATACTGTAGGTCACTGCTTGGAAAACTTCTTGTTCAGTGTATTGTTATTATACTGAGTACGGTTGCTGCCGTTTTTCTCTAAGCTCTCGGTCTTGACCTTGTGCTGCCTCAGAGTTTAGAGCAGAGCACCGCCGTTGCCCGATGTGGCACTCTCAACAAGCTTCTCGGTCTGTTCTATAGTACCGCCGCAGAGCACGCAGCCGTCCGCATCGTAAAGCACAGCCGACTGCCCTGCTGCGGCAGCTCTCACGGGGCGCTCGAAGGTTATCCTCATGCGGCCGTTTTCAAGCATCTCCGCCTCGGCGGGAGCTGCACTGCCGCGGTACCTTATCTTCACCGCTGCCCTGAGCCGATCTCCTGCTGTGAGCGGTGCCGCCCCCATGAATGCGATATCTCCGCAGATGATGCTGTCCGAATAGAGCGAGCTCTCACTGCCGACCGTTACGGTATTGCCTGTCGGGTCGATACTGCTGACATACACGGGATACCCTGCTGCGATGCCGAGCCCCTTGCGCTGACCGACGGTATACTTATATATTCCGCCGTGCCTGCCGACAGTCCTGCCGTCGGTATCTATAAAGTCTCCCTCGGGCGGCAGCAGCTCTGAGTTATCCTCTATGAAATCCGTATACCTCCCCGTCGGCACAAAGCAAAGCTCCTGCGAATCGGGCTTATCGGCAGCCGACAGCCCCGCTGCCGCTGCGATCCTTCGCACCTCGTCCTTAGTCAGCCGCCCGAGGGGGAAAACAGTTACGGCAAGCTGCTCCTGCGTGAGCCTGTACAGCATATACGACTGATCCTTTGCAGCATATCCCGACTGCCGCACGGCATATCTGCCGCTGTCCGTCCTGACTATCTGCGCATAATGGCCTGTTGCGATATAGTCGGCGTTCATGGCATCGGCGGCCTCGAGCAGCTTATCCCACTTGATATACCTGTTGCACACGGTACACGGCGAGGGGGTCTTCCCGGACAGATAGCCGCTCACAAACGGCTCTGTAACATACCGCCTGAACTCCCCTATGCAGCTGCGCACATAATACGGGATATCCAGCTTATCGGCAGCAGCCCTTGCCTCATCGGTCTCGCAGCAGCGGCTCTCACTGCCGTCCGCAAAGACCCATGTTTTCAGCGTTACCCCGATGACCTCATACCCCGCAAGCTTCAGCAGATAGGCGCAGACAGCACTGTCAACTCCGCCCGAGAGCCCGACCACGACACGCTTCATTCCATTCACCGCCCTTTATCCTTATCAAGACAACGATATAACACATGACCTGCTTTTTCAGCAGGCTGTATACTCGTATTGTTTATGCAAAAAACAGGAACGGCCGCATAAGACGACCGTTCCCGCAGGCTTTATCCTGACAGCCGTTTCACAATGTATCTTCCGCACAGCTCTGTGCTCCTGCCCACATTATACATATGCTCGCTGCGTGTATTCTCTATCATGCGGCTGTAGTGCTCCCGTTCGTCAAGCATCGTGCGGACGATCTCGCTGATGCCGCCGAGCTCATCGAGCCCCACTACCCTGCCGAGCGACTGCCTGAGCGTCTTGTTCATCGGCTCTATGCCTATCCGCTCGTATTCAAGGTTCATTATCTTCATCGGAGTATCTATATAGATGATCGGGCGCTTGGTAACGAAGGCAAACTCCCATGAGATGTCCGACCAGTCTGTTATCAGCAGATCGGACTCCATAACAGGATTGGTAACGGAAAAGTCGGTCTGTATCTCGATATTGCTGTTTGAAGAATACTTCTCCTTCATACGCTCAAAGCGCTCGGGCTCGTGCCTTACCTGCTGCGGGTGCGGACGGAGTATCACCCTGCACCCGCTCCCCGAAAGCTCATCGAGCAGCTTTTCGGCGCACAGCTCGATAATGTTCTCGGGCTGCCACGACGGGGCTATCATTATCTGCGGCGGGTCATTGCGCTGATGAGCGCGGCTCTCGTAGTCCTTTATCATCGAATCTATCAGCGGATAACCCGTCTGAACGAGCAGCTTCTCGGGAGTGCCGTAAAGCTTCTCATAGGCTCTGATCTCATCGAACTGATCCTTGTTCGGGCAGAACACGGTATCGAACCAATCCAGTGCGCCCTTGCGGTAGAGCGAGATGCTGCCGATGCCGTGGCAGGCGAATACATACTCTATGTTCTTTCTCACTCTCGATCTCTTGATGTGATACTTTTCAAGATCGGGCATCGTCATGATGCACATATCGCAGTCAAGCTTCATAAAAAGCGGTATCAGGTATCTGTCGCTTGCGGAATAATATGCCCTGATCTGCTCTCTCTTATCGTCGAAGATCTTGTCGTGCGGGTCGCTCGTGACATAGTGTATCACGATATCCGAGTGCTCGCAGACATAGTCTATCATATCCTTGAAATACTTATAGAATCCGTTTGACTCGGAATAGAACATCAGCTTCATGTCCTTGACGGCAAAGAAGCGCTTGTAGTCGGCTGCCTCTCTCTTTCGGTATCTGGCGAACTCCTCCTCCTTCTCCTTCTTCTGTTCGCGCACCTTGACGAGCCTGTCGTAATCGACATATTTCTTCGGCGGCATCACAAGGTTGGTAACGATCATCAGCGGGATAGCGAAAAGGTTGCCGAATATCCAATAAAGCCCCACTCCGCAGGGAACGATGAACGCAAAGTAGGTCGAGAACGCGACCATGAACACGGTCGTAATGATCTTATTGAGCTTGCCCTGTGCCAGCTGGAGCACATTGAGCTTATTCTGCGCATAGCACAGCAGCCATGCGCTAAGCCCCGCAAGCAGCGGTATCAGCAGCAGATAATAGTCGCCCTTGAACGACGGCACCTTGCCGAGGTCTATCCCCAGAAAGGTCATATCAAAGCCGAGAATGCTGCTTATATCGCTTCCGCCGACGGTGTCGGGCGGGGCAATGCCCGCCTTGAGCTTTTCGGCTATGGTTATCTGATATGTACTGCCCGCATCTGCTATGCCGACGGTATTGACGAGCCAGCTGTTGAGCTTATCGACTGTTTCGCTGCCGATCGAGAGCACATAGCTCAGCGGCCTGTAGATAACGCCGACCAGCCCGAGGACGATAGGTATTTGCAGCAGCAGCGGTACCGTATCGAGAAACGGGTTGTACTTATATTCCTTATACAGCGCGACCTGCGCATCGGTGAACTTATCCTTGTCGTCGATATACTTGATCTTCAGCTCGTCGAGCCGCGGCTGGAGGTTCACCATTCTTATCGCATTCCTCTGAGTGAGCAGGCTCAGCGGGAACAGCAGCACCTTTGTGAGCAGCGTGAACACGATGATGGCTATGCCGTAGCTGCCGATGAGCGAATAGCAGCCCCGCATCACATAGCCGAGGATCTCGGTCAGGAAGTCAATGATATGTGACATACCGCTCGCTCTCAGCTGTTGTGCCCGTTATCGTCATCACCGAGCAGATCCTCGGCGGTCAGCACACCGCCCTTGGTCTCTCTCTCGGGAGCGGGCTCTGCCGTTTCCTCATTTTTCTTCTTCATCTTTCTTCTCATCCTGCTCCAGACTATACCTATACCCGTTCCGCAGGCAATGACTATACCCGCAACTATCTGAACGACATAGCTGGTCGTTGCAGGGTCGATATAGGCATAGGCAGTCGGTGTCATAAAGAGCATCGCGCCCAGCGCATAGAAAACAAAGCGAAGCGTTTTCAAAGCATTCTTTTTCATGGTTCTTACCACCTCAGTTATAATAAACGATAAATGATCTGTATTCCCGTTCCCTGTCAATACCCTTCACTCAGCTCGAGGACTATATCGGGCGGGCCTGCGGCTTCTCTTGCGGCAAGATCCTCGCGGGTACCCGTAAAGTAATAGCCGTAAGCTGCGCCCTGATGATCGGGCCCGAAGCAGCGCTTAAACTCTATCTCGCCCGCATAATCAAAGCCGAACCGCTGGAACACGAGCCGCTCCCGCTGCTCGTCCTCGCCTATATCGAAGACAGAACGTCCGAACAGGCTGCCGTCGGTATCCTTTTTCAGCCCTGCGGCAGCTATGCAGGTCGCAAGGAAATCGGTGTGATGTATCGGCGCGTGCGACACCTGCATCTCATCGTTATGCGCACCCGCGGGCTTGATATACCAGATCGGGACACTGTCCTTCCCGAAATGCTCGCCGTGGTCGCCCGTAACGATTATCGTTGACGAATCATACAGCCCGAGCTCTTTGAGCTGATCGGTATACCTTTTCAGTACATCAAGGCAGTCGCTCACCCGCTCGGGAACGGTGCCGCCCGCCTGCCAGTGGGTGCCCAGCAGATGCTCGACTATAAAATAGCCGCTGCCGCTGTCCGACACCTTGAGATCGAGACTTTCGAGATATGCCTTGTTGTCCATTATGCTTGTATTCTCATAAACGATCGCCCTGTCAAGATCCTCGACCTCACTGACAAAGCTCTCCTTCAGTATCATCGGCATATACCTGTAAGCCGCCAGTGCATTCAGGTTTTTGTACACGTTATCATAGTTTACTCTGATCGTGTCCTCGGTCTGATAAAGGCAGTTGTCGAACTTCCCCGCGAAGGGATTGCAGTTATAAGCAAAATCGCCGTACACATTCACCCTGTAGCCTGCCTCGTGCAATCGGGAATAGAATGCCTCGCACGGGTCGGACGACCAGCTGCTGTTCAGCCACTCGCCGAGGTCGTATTCGGGCAGCTCCTCAGTCCCCGAGAGCATCTGCGGGATAGAAATATATGTCGCATCATACATCATGCAGGCATTATCATAGTAGGTAAAGTCCTTCAGGAACCCGAACCTTTCGGGCTCCTTCTCATACATATCGTCAAAGTAATGTCTGTCTGCCGCATCAAGTATAAATGTCACGATATTCTTCTTGTCGGATACAACGAACTGCTCGCTGTTGTCGAACATATATCTTTCGTGAGCGGAGAGGCTTCGGCCCGAGGTAAAGATCATAACAACAAGCGAGATCACCTGTACTCCGCCGATGAACAGCCCCGCCAGCACATGAGCATAGCGCACGGCAGCATTGCCGCCGAGAGCCTTTGACCTCAGCGTCAGTGCCGCATATACAACAGGCAGCGCAAGCAGCAGGCACCACACGGCGGTATTCACTGCCCGCCCTGCACCGAGCTTTTCCCAGTCTACAGGCTCGCCGAGCGCAGACGGAAGGCTGCCGTTCATGAAGATATACTGGCAGTATACGCACAGTGTGAGCCCGACCGTCACACCCGTGACAATGCGGAACACCTCAGCTTTAAGCGTACACATCGCCGCGGCAGCTATCAAAGTGAACACCGCCGTCCTGATGAATATATACGGTGCGAAGTCGGCGAACACGAAAAGCAGATCCTTTGAATTTGAAAAATACGTCTCGGACGGTACATACGCGAACACTGTGAACAGCAGCGGGAAAACTGCTCCGAGCGCTGCTGCGAAGCTTTCGGGGTGAGCGCCGTCGGACAGGAAGCCCATGACAGCTGCCGCCGCGATCTCGGTCAGTGAAAAGCACACTGTCCCGCAGGCAGCTGCCGAGACCAGTGTATAGGCTGTTTCGCCCATCGGGAAGCTGTAAAACCCGTATGCCATATATGCAAAGACCAGCAGAGAGATAATATGCCAGATCAGCGGCAGCCTTACTGTCAGGCAGTGCAGCTTTATCCTGAAAAAGACCGCACACAGCACCGCAAGCGCTGCGGCTACGGGTATCAGCGGCAGCTCAAAGAACACAGTCATATATACCGAGGCTGCCGAAAACAACAGCATAAGCACCGCCCCAGCGATCGGCGCGGTATACTTTTTCTCGGGTATGGGCCGCAGGAAAAATTTCAACAATGCCATAGGAACACTCTCATCTGTTTTTATCGGTTTTCATTTTGATTTTGGCAGCTGCAACAAGCCACATATCATATTATAGCATATTACTCACCAAAAAGCAACCCGTCAGCAGCGACTTTTCACGGTCGGGCTTGTTCGGTCAGAACGAGGAATCGAACTCCAGCACCATATCGGGCGGACCCGACTCCTCACGTCGGGCGAGGTCGTCACGGTCACCGATAAAGCGGTAACCGAACAGGGCTCCGAAATGATTGCCGCCGATGTGTTTCTGCCACTCTATCTCATCCTCGTGCTCGAAGGCTGTCCGCTGGAACACCAGTCTCTCGCGCTGCTCGTCCTCGGGGATATCAAAGATCGGGCGGCCGAACAGCTCCTCATCGCCGTCTCTTTTCAGCCCCGCCGCATCCAGACAGGTGGCAAGGTAATCCTGATGATGTATCGGTGCATCGGAATACTGCATCATGTCGTGATGCTCGCCCGCCCGTTTAACATAGCAGACAGGGAAATTATCCTTATTGAAATGCACACCGTGATCGCCCGTGACTATTATTACAGCATCATCATAAAGCCCCAGCTCCCTGAGCTGATCGGTATAGCTTCTGAGTATCTCAAGGCAGGCATTGACATTGGGCTCTGTCGCGCCCGCATTGAGGTGTGTACCGATAAGATGCTCGAAGATGAAATAGTTCTTATCCTCGTCGGACTGTTGCAGTCTGAGATTTTCGAGGAACTTGAAGTTATCGATGATACAGTCGTTTTCCATCGTGACCGCATAGCCGAGATCGTCGGCAGCATCATCAAAGCTCGGCTTCATCAGCATCGGCATATACCTGTATGCAGAAAATCTGCCGAGGCTGTCATAAAGGCTTTGCCTGTTCACGGTTATCTTATCCTCTGCCTGATAGATGCAGTTGTCCGCCTTGTCTCTGTAGGCGGCGGTATTGTAGGAGAAATCACCGAACAGGTTCACCTTGTAGCCCGCCTCATGCAGCCTTGAATAGAAAGTCTCGCAGGGCTCCTCGTGCCACACCCTTTCTTCCCAGTCAACGACCTCCTCCCGCGGAGGCTCGGCAGCACCCGAGAGCATCTGCGGGATAGAAATATAGGTCGAGTCGTACATCATGCAGCAGTTGGTATAATATGTAAAGTCGTGCAGGAACTCGAATTTTTCGGGATCCTTCTCATACGCTTCGTCAAAGTAGTGCCTGTCGGAGGCATCGAGCAGAATGGTTATGATGTTTTTCTTTCCCGACACGACGAACTGCTCGCTGTTGTCAAGGACATATCTTTCGTGGCGGAACAGGCTCTGCTGTGAGGAAAAGATCATAGTCACCATCGAAACGAGCTGCATTCCGCAGATCAGGCAGCCGAGCAGCAGGTGTGCATTGCGTGCGGCGGCATTTCCCGAGATGAAGCGTATCCTGCCCGCAAGCAGGGTGAATACGATCGGCAGCAGGAAAAGTGCTGCCCAGATCAGGGCATTGATGACGGACCTTGTATGCAGCGCGTCCCAATCGGGCTTGCCGCCCATATCCAGCGGGAGGTCGCCGTTCATAAACATATACTGGCAGTAAACGCATAAGGTAAGCCCCGCTGCGGCGGCAGCGGCGACCCTGAACAGCTTTTCGTTCAGCGCACAGGCAGCAGCAGCAGCTATCAGCGTCAGCACCGCAGTCTTGATAAACAGGTAAGGCGCGAAATCAAAATATACGAACATAAAATCCTTGGCATTGGTGAAATAGCTCTCCGTCGGCACATAGGTGAACACGGTAAACAGCAGCGGAAAGGCGGCTGCAAGAGCCTTCGGCAGGTTTTCGGGGTGAGGTCTGTCCGATGCCTTAGTCAGCAGCAGCGAGATACCCATTCCCGCAAAAAAGAACACCGCCGTCCCGCTCGAAACAGACTGCACCGTTCTTTTCAGCCCGCTGAAATCGGAATCCCGATAGATCAGCACGCCGCAGTAAGCCGCGATGAGCAGCGATATCAGCATAAAGATCGGCGGCAGCTTCATCATCAGCCTGTAGAGCTTCATTCTGTAATACATCACGCTCAGCAATACAAGCACAGCGATCATGGCGGGAAGCATTATTTCCGAGCAGACGGATATGAACACTGCCGAGAAAACAAACATCATCAGCAGCACAGTCCCGCAGATCAGGCTCGTTCTTTCGGAGCACCGTATCGGCCGCAGAAGGATATTCAGAGCTCTCATTCTACCATTACCACCCCTTGCCGCAGGCACCTGCGGTCTTATTATCTCACCAAACAATTATAGCACATATCCTTCCAAAAAGCAAGCATGGCCGCAGCGGAGGCTGCTTAGTGTAAAATATCCGTAGGCAGACCGTGACCTGAAAAATCAAAATATCAAA
>CAMOFU010000063.1 GCA_946613705.1 uncultured Clostridia bacterium | reverse complement strand
TTCCGAAAGGATTGTAAGCCAATGATAAAGAGTATGACGGGCTTCGGCCGCGAGAGAAGGGTCATGGGTCCCCGCGAGATACTTGTGGAGATCAGATCCGTTAATCACAGATATTATGAGTTCTCTGCCAAGACTCCCCGCGCTTACGGCTATCTCGACGAGAAGCTGAAAGCATTTATGCACGGCGCTATTTCAAGGGGCAAGGTCGAGGTATCGGTTTTTATTTACAATCAGGAGGGCGTGAATGCCGATATCGAGATCAATAAGGAGATCGCAAAGGGCTATATCAATGCCCTGCGCGGTGCGGCGGGAGAGCTGTCTCTGGAGGACGATCTCAAGCTCTCCAATGTGATGAGACTGCCCGATGTGTTCACTGTTGTAAAGGTCATCGACGATGAGGAGGAGATCTGGCAGCAGGTGAGTGAGGTCGCGGGCGCTGCGCTCGAACGTTTTATCGGTATGAGAGAGACTGAGGGCGCTAAGATGTATGAGGATATCAGCTCGCGCCTTGATACGATAGAGAGGACCGTCGCAAAGATCGAGGAGCTTAGTCCCGCATCGGTAGAGGCTTACAGGCAGAGGCTTTATGAAAAGGTAGCCGAGGTCGTGGGCGACAGAAATATCGACGAGGGCAGGATACTTACCGAGGCGGCTATCTTCGCAGATAAGATAGCCGTTGACGAGGAGACTGTAAGGCTCAGGAGCCATATCGCTCAGTTCCGTGAGCTGCTGAAAAGCAGTGAGCCTGTAGGCAGGAAGATAGATTTTCTTATTCAGGAGATCAACCGAGAGGTCAACACGACAGGCTCGAAGTGTCAGGAGCTTGAGATCACGAGAATGGTCGTTGATATGAAGGCCGAGATCGAAAAGATCAGAGAGCAGATACAGAATATTGAATGATCGAGCAGGAGGCAGAGCAGTGCAGCTTATCAATATTGGCTTTGGAAATATGGTGTCCGCGGGCAGGCTGATAGCTCTTGTAACTCCCGAGTCTGCACCTGTCAAGAGGATAATACAGGAGGCAAGGGATAAAGGAGCGCTTATAGATGCGACCTGCGGCAGACGCACAAGGACCGTGCTCGTTATGGACAGCGACCATGTTGTGTTATCGGCAGTTGCGCCCGAGACAGTCGGTGCGAGGTTTGAAAACAACAGCGAGGTGAACAGCGATGAATGAACCTACTATATTTATCGTATCCGCGCCCTCGGGCTGCGGAAAGGGAACGATCCTGCATGAGGTCTTCAAGGATATAAAGGTGTTCTACTCGGTATCCTGCACAACAAGACAGCCCCGCGACTGCGAGAAAGACGGTGTGGATTATCACTTCATTTCCGTGGAGCAGTTCGATAAAATGGCAGAAAATGATGATTTCATTGAGCACGCAGGCTTTGCCGATAATCAGTACGGCACACCCAAAAAGCCGATATATGATAACCTTGCTGAGGGCAGGGACGTGGTGCTTGAGATCGAGACAAACGGAGCGTTTCAGGTCAAGGAGAAAAGGCCCGATGCTGTTTCGGTATTTATCCTTCCGCCGTCGATACCCGAGCTTCGCAGAAGGCTGTTAAAACGCGGTACAGAGCCTGTTGAGAAGATAGATAAGCGCGTTGCGGCAGCTTCGGCTGAGATCGCAAGAGCAGACAGATATGATTTTGTGATAATGAATGACGAGCTTGATGATGCTATAGCTGATTTCAAGACGGTGTACAGTGCCGTTAAGTCGGGAGACAGGTCAGCGGACAGATTCAGACCGACCAATGATGATATAATCAAGATGATAGATGAGGTGCTTAAAAATGCTTAGACCAGCAGTA
Source organism: uncultured Clostridia bacterium (assembly GCA_946613705.1). Taxonomy (GTDB): domain Bacteria; phylum Bacillota; class Clostridia; order Oscillospirales; family Ruminococcaceae; genus FB2012. The sequence continues at coordinate 9,566 of CAMOFU010000063.1, read as the reverse complement.
GTGCAGATTTTGAAGAATAACGAGAGCTATTATTCCCTCGTTCTGGCGGTCGCCAAGAGAGCGAGACAGATAACCGATGAGGCTCTTGAAAACAAGGACAAGACAATTCTCGACGAGAAGCCTGTAAAGACTGCCGTTGACGAGCTTGCCTCGGGTGAGTACAGGATCATAGAGGATCCCTCGCTTCGATAAAATGACGGAGCAGCTGCTGTGCAAGAGAAGTTGATCGTTGCAAAGGTCGCTGTTTCGGGAACGCATTACAGCTTTGACAATGAGTACAGCTACACCGTTCCCGCGCAGTTCGCCGACAGGGTCGTGCCCGGGATAAGAGTGGTAGTTCCGTTCGGCAGCGGCAACCGTCATACGATGGGGGTCGTGACAAGGCTTCACCCGCTTGATATCGCCGATGAAAGGATCAAACCGCTTATCGCTCCCGCCGATGAGGAACCGCTTATAACAGATGAATTGATGCAGCTCATATTCTGGCTGAAGGAGACTACATTCTGTACTTATTTCGATGCGTATCGGAGCATCGTTCCTGCGGGCTTCGGTTATAAATTCTCTGTGCATTATGCCGCCGCCAATGTTGCGGTAGATGAGAGTGAGCTGACCGAGAGCGAAAGGAATGTACTGAATTTTATCTGTCAGGCAAAGACACAGAGAGAGATCGATGATTTCCTCAATTTTGCCGTTCAGCCAAAGCTGAAGGGTATAGTTGCTTCACTTGTCGATAAGGGATATGTTGAGCGGATAGACGAGATGAAAAGACGTGTCGGTGACGAGACGGTAAAGATGCTCAGGCTCGGCAGCAGTTATCTTGAAAACGTGGGTACCGCAGCAGAGCCTAAGCTTACAAGCAAACAGAAAAAGGTAGCCGACCTGCTTGCCGAGTACGGCTGTGCTTCGGTCAAAGAGGTCATGTACATGACAGGATGCACAACAGCGCTTATCACAAGAATGGTGAAGGCGGGTGTTCTCGAGGAGTTTAAGAATGAAGTCCTGCGTGATGCTATCGGGGAGCTTGATGAGGTCAGACGTCCTGACAGTATAGTGCTGAATGATGAGCAGCAGGCAGCCTACGACGGTATAATGCGGCTCGTCGAAGCGGGAAAGCCTGCGGGCTCGCTGCTTTACGGCGTGACCGGCAGCGGCAAGACTGCGGTGTTTTTCAGGCTGATAGACAGCGTGCTGCGCTCGGGAAGAACAGCTATGATGCTCGTGCCCGAGATATCACTGACACCGCAGATGCTTAAAAAGTTCAAGAGCTATTTCGGCGGGCTGGTGGCTGTTCTGCATTCATCGCTTTCGCTGGGGCAGCGGATAGATGAGTATAAGAGGATCCGTTCGGGAGCCGCAAGGATAGTAATAGGAACAAGAAGCGCCGTGTTTGCTCCGCTCGATAATATCGGTATCATCATTATTGATGAGGAGGGCGAGCACACATATAAGTCCGAAAGCTCGCCGAGGTATCATGCGAGAGACGTTGCAATAAAGCGCTGCGGATATCATAATGCAGTGCTTGTTATGGCTTCTGCCACACCGTCGCTCGAGACCTTCTATAATGCGAAGGTGAAAAAGCGGTTTAAGCTGTTTGAGATGAGAAAGCGCTATGCCGATGCTGTTCTGCCCGAGGTGGAGATCATAGACATGGCTAATGAGAACGGCAGGCTGTTCAGCGAAAAGCTTACGGATAAGATCGCACAGACGCTTGCAAATAAAGAGCAGGCTATACTGCTTCTGAACCGCAGGGGCTTCAATACATATGTTTCCTGCCTCGACTGCCGCAAGCCTGTGAGCTGTCCCAACTGTGAGCTGCCGCTGACATATCATAAGAAGAACAATAAGCTTATGTGCCATTACTGCGGCTTCACTATGGATAATGTCGGTCAGTGTCCTTCGTGCGGTTCGGATCACCTGCTTACAAGCGGTGTGGGCACACAAAAGGTTGAGGACGAGCTTGCCGAAAGGTTCCCGAAGGCGCGGCTGCTGAGAATGGACGCGGATACAACGTTTTCGAGGTATTCGTATGAGGAGAATTTCAAGGCCTTTGAGAACGGCGAGTATGATATAATGCTCGGGACTCAGATGATCGCTAAGGGCTTGAACTTCCCGAACGTTACGCTTGTCGGCGTGGTCTCGCTCGATAAGGCACTGTTCACGGGCGATTTCAGGAGTTATGAGCGCACATTCTCGCTGCTTACACAGGTCGCAGGAAGAAGCGGACGGGGAAGCAAGCGCGGGACTGCGTATCTACAGACGTTCGTGCCCGATCACTTTGTGCTGAATCTTGCGGCAAAGCAGGATTACGATGAGTTTTTTGAAGAAGAGCTCGCGCTGAGAAAAGCGCTGATATATCCGCCGTTCTGCGATATATGCGTGATAGGATTTGCGGGAGCGCAGGAGAGCAGGACGATCGAGGCTTCCGAGTGGTTCGCGCGTGAGCTTGCCGTGAGAGCCGACAGGCTCAGGCAAAGCGGTGTGAAGCTGCCTATCAGAGCGCTCGGACCCGCACCGTGTACACTCGGCAGGATTAATAACAAATACAGGTACAGGCTGATCCTTAAATGCCGCAGCACCCGTGAGTTTCGGGGCTGCATAAGCGAAATGCTGCTTGCATACTATAAGATGAAGGAGTTCAGAGCGGTAAGCATTTATGCTGACATAAACGGAGATATAGGACTGTAGATCGGAGAGATTATGGCTATCAGAAATATTCTTAACAAAAAGGACGAAATACTGCATAAGGTCTGCAAGCCTGTTGTCAAGTTTGATGACAGACTGCATACTCTGCTCGATGATATGGCGGAAACGCTTGCCAAGGCAGAGGGCGTGGGGCTTGCGGCTCCGCAGGTCGGCGTGCTGAGAAGGCTTGTGATAATCGATGTCTATGACGGCAGCGGTATCCATGAGCTTATAAATCCTGAGATACTGTGGAGCTCTGAGGAGACTCAGAGGGTACAGGAGGGCTGCCTGTCCTGTCCCGGGGAGTGGGGATATACCATTCGTCCCAAGAAGGTGAGGTTCCGCGCTCAGGATCGCAACGGCGAATGGTATGAGGCTGAGGCCGAGGACCTTTTCGCCCAGGCTGTCTGCCACGAGCTCGATCATCTTGACGGTGTGTTGTTCCTTGATAAGGTGGTAGAGTTTATCGACCCCGAGGAACTGAAGGAATAACAGAGGTGTTTTGATTTGAGGATCATTTTTATGGGCACGCCCGATTTTGCCGTTAAAGCACTTGAGCGGCTCTATGAAAGGCACGAGGTCTGCGCTGTGTTTACTCAGCCCGACAAGCCGAAGGGCAGAGGGTATACGCTTGCTCCGCCGCCTGTCAAGGTGCTGGCAGAGTCAAAGGGTACAAGGGTGTTACAGCCTGCAAGCCTCAGAAATGAGCAGGCTGCCGAGTATCTTGATATCATTCGTGAGACAGCGCCCGATTGTATAGTCGTTGCTGCTTACGGGCAGATACTGCCGCGGGAGGTGCTTGAGATCCCCGAGTACGGTTGCGTTAATATACACGGCTCGCTGCTGCCGAGGCTTCGCGGTGCTGCTCCGATACAGAGAGCGGTGCTCGAGGGCGACAGGGTAACGGGAATAACTACCATGCTTATGGGTGAGGGCCTTGATACGGGCGATATACTCGAGCAGCAGACCGTTGAGATAGGTCAGAACGAAACTGCGGCAGAGCTGTTTGACAGGCTCGCCGATATCGGCGGAGAGCTTTTGCTTCACACGCTGGACGGACTTGAAAACGGGAGCATCACTCCGAAGCCGCAGTCCGAATGCAGCGAGCAGCCGACCTATGCTGCCAAGATCACCAAGCAGATGTGCCCTATCGATTTCAATGATAAGGTGTTCAACGTGCATCGGCATATACTCGGTCTATCCGACTGGCCGTGTGCATATACATTGTGTAACGGCAAAAGGTTAAAGGTCTACCGCTCGGAAATAGTTTCCGATAAGGCACCGAACAAGCCGTCGGGTACACTGATGAGCTGCGAGGAGTTCGATATAGCCTGTGAGGACGGTATCATAAGATTTACCGAGGTCCAGGCTGAGGGCGGCAAGCGCATGAAGGCGAAGGATTATCTCCGCGGCAAGCCGCTCAAGGGCGACGAGGTGTTCGGATAAATGGCGGGCGCAAGAGGTCTTGCGGTAAAGCTGCTGTGCAGGCTGGAAAGCAGCTCCTCATATTCAAATCTGCTGCTGGACAGCGCTCTTCAAAGGTCTGCGCTCTCTGAGCAGGATAAAAGATTTGTCTCTGCACTGTTCTATGGAACGCTCGAAAGAAAGTATACTCTCGATGCCGTGATCGCCGACTGCCTGAACGACCCGAGGGACAAGCTTTCGGCAGAGGTCAGGAATATCCTCAGGATCGGGCTTTATCAGCTCCTGTATATGGATTCCGTTCCCGATAATGCTGCTGTCGATGAAAGCGTAAAGCTTGCGAAAAGGCTTCGCAATCCTGCGCTTGGCGGGTTCGTCAACGGAGTGCTCAGAGGCTTTATCAGAAACGGCAGAAAGCTGCCCGAGGGCAAAAACGATGTGCAGAAGCTTGCGCTGACCTATTCATGTCCCATATGGCTCGTGGAAAAGTGGTGCGATGAGTACGGCAGGGAAACTGCGGCTGCGATGCTTGCTGCCTCACTCGGGCAGGCACCGACTACCGTGAGAGCCAATACGCTTAGAATGCCGCTTGACGGTATAGCCGAGCTGCTTCGCAGCGACGGGTTCAAGGTATCGGCAGCCGACAGTGCCGAGGATGCACTCGTTGTCAGCGGCGGCAGCATCGAGCAGAGCAGCGCTTATAAGGCAGGACTGCTCCACGTTCAGGATATCAGCTGTATGCTGTGCTGTGAGGCGCTCGGAGCAGGACAGGGCGATACCGTGCTCGATATCTGCTCGGCTCCCGGAGGCAAAGCGTTTACTACCGCCGAGCTTATGGGCAACAAGGGCAGAGTGCTGGCATTCGATCTTCACGAGAACAGGGTAAGGCTCATAAGAAGCGGTGCAAAACGGCTCGGGCTGACCTGTATTGAAGCTGCTGTCAACGACGGCAAGGTGTTTTGCAGCTCATTGCCAACGGCAGACAGGGTGCTTTGTGATGTGCCGTGCTCGGGACTCGGAGTCATCAGACGCAAGCCCGAGATCAAGTATAAGTCCCCGAGCGAGTTTGAAAGGCTTCCGCAGATACAGTATGATATACTGTCTGTATCCTCGGGATATGTTAAGGCAGGCGGCACGCTGGTTTATTCCACCTGTACGCTTTCAAGGGCAGAGAATGATGAGGTGGCTGAGAGGTTTCTGGCTGAAAACCCCGGCTTTGCCGCGGGGCAGCTGCCCGATAAGCTCGGCGGCGGATACAAGGTGACTATCACACCCGACAGGTTCGGTTCGGACGGTTTCTTTATTGCGGTTTTTATCAGAAAGAAGTGAATTGAGTTTATGTATGCCGAACAGGATGGCAGAATAGATATCCTTTCGCTGAATTTCGAGGAGCTTGCTGCTGAGATAATTGCTATGAATGAAAAAAAGTTCAGAGCAAAACAGATCTATTCTTGGCTCCATGTTAAGCGTGTAACGGATTTTGATTCAATGTCGGATATTTCTGCACAATTGCGGGATAGGCTGAAACAAAAGTTTTGTATAAAATCACTATTTATTGTCAAAAGACTTGAATCTGCGAGGGATAATACTGTAAAATATCTATATAGGCTTCCCGACGGCAATCATATAGAAACTGTGCTCATGGAATATGAACACGGGAATACGATCTGCGTGTCTACTCAGGTGGGCTGCAAGATGGGCTGCCGCTTTTGTGCATCGACGATCGCAGGCTATAAACGCGATCTTCTGCCGAGCGAGATGCTGGCTCAGATATACACTGCCGAACGCGACAGCGGACGAAAGATCGGCGGCGCTGTTCTGATGGGTATTGGTGAGCCGCTGGATAATTATGATAATGTTATAAGATTTTTAGAGCTGCTCAGCTCGAAGGACGGTATGAACCTGTCGCTGCGGCACGTTTCGTTATCTACCTGCGGGCTGGTGCCTAAGATATATGAGCTTGCAAAGCTCGGACTGGGGCTTACGCTCTCGATCTCCCTGCACGCTTCGGACAACAGGTCGCGCAGTGAGATAATGCCTGTTAATGACAGGTATGATATTGGTGAGCTTATGAAGGCCTGCAAGGAGTATTTCAGAGTCACAGGCAGAAGGATATCGTTTGAATATGCGCTTATCGACGGGCATAACGATTCGAGAGAGGACGCAAAGCGTCTTGCTGCGCTGCTGGATAATTTTGTGTGCCATGTTAACGTGATCCCCGTGAATAAGATAAAGGAAAGAAATTTTACATCGGACAGGAAAAGCGCTCAGCGGTTCAGAGGCTATCTTGAAGAGCTGGGCATTAACGCGACCGTTCGGCGGACGCTGGGCGCGGATATAGATGCCGCCTGCGGACAGCTGAGGCGCGAATATGAGATCTGATGAAGGGTGGTGAGCTGCTTGTTTTTAGCTTCCAAAACCGATATTGGCAGAAAACGTGATGAAAACCAGGATAGAGTCAGATGCGGCTTTTTAGGCGATAATATCTCGCTTTCAATAGTCTGCGACGGTATGGGCGGAGCTCTTTCGGGCGGCGTAGCCAGTGAAGAAGCGATCAATCTGATCTATAACCGCATATCGCAGAATTTCAGACCGGAGATGTCCTCCAACAGCATCAGGAACCTTATGCTCACTGCTGTCCATGCTGCCAATACCCTTGTGTATGAAAAGAGCAAGGAAGATATTGACAAGAACGGCATGGGTACGACCTGCGTTGCGGCACTCGTCGTCGGAAGGCATTGCTATGTGGTAAATGTCGGTGACAGCAGGTGTTATCTGATGACCGAAGGAGTTATCGGGCAGATAACCACCGATCATACATATGTCAGAATGCTTTACGATCAGGGGCAGATCAGTGAGGAAGAAATGAAAACTCACCAGATGAAAAATGTTATCACGAGAGCGGTCGGCGTTGAGACCGATGTTGATGTTGATTATTTTGAGCTTGAGCCCGAGTGCAATTTTACACTCCTGCTCTGCTCGGACGGTCTGTCGAATTACTGCTCTAACGATATAATCTACGGCTTTGTGTTCGGAAAGAACCTCGACCATGCCGTTACAGACCTTATCAATTACGCGAATGAACAGGGCGGCAAGGACAATATATCGGTCGCTCTGGTCGCTAACTGATCTATGTGGAACAAAGAACAAAGGATTTTATTATTGCATAGGAGTTGAAATTATGGATTCAAATATCGGCAGAAAGCTTGACGGACGCTATGAGATCACCGAGCTTATCGGTGTCGGCGGAATGGCTGACGTGTATAAGGCTACCGATCTGATGGAAAACCGTGTTGTGGCTGTGAAGATCCTGAAGGCTGAGTACTCCGAAAATGAGGAGTTTCTCAGGCGCTTCCGCAATGAGAGCAAGGCTATCGCCGTGCTTTCGCATCCCAATATCGTAAAGATCTATGACGTCGGCTTTACCGATGAGATCCAGTTTATCGTTATGGAATACATAGACGGTATAACTCTGAAGGAGCTGCTCGAGCAGCAGGGCGTTCTTCGCTGGAAGGATGCTTTGAAGTTTGTGGTGCAGATACTGAAGGCATTGCAGCACGCTCATGACAAGGGCATTATCCACCGCGATATCAAGCCGCAGAACATCATGCTTTTCCCCGACGGGAATATCAAGGTCATGGACTTCGGTATAGCAAGGTTCTCGCGCATAGACGGGAAGACGCTGTCGGACAAGACTATCGGCTCTGTTCACTATATCTCTCCCGAGCAGGCTAAGGGCGAAATGACCGACGAAAGGTCGGATATTTATTCCGTGGGCGTTATGCTCTATGAGATGCTCACGGGCAGAAAGCCGTTTGACGGCGATACTCCCATCTCGATCGCAGTTAAGCATATGCAGGAAAATGCGATCTCTCCGAGAGAGATCATGCCGTCGATCCCCGAATCGCTTGAGGAGATCGTGCTTCATGCTATGGAGCGCTCGCCCTCGAGAAGATATCAGTCGGCTGCCGAGATGATAAGCGATATCAGCGCTTTTATGGTAAATCCTTCCATCGTATTCGGCTACAAGAGCTCAACGCTGAGCAATGAGCCCGCACCGTCGAAAATGTTCAAGCCCGTTATCGACGAGGAAGAGGAAGAGTATGATGACGATGATGAGTATTACGACGATGATGACGATGATGATGACGAGGAGGAGGATGACGGCAAGAAGCGTTCCTATGTTATCCCGATCCTGCTTGCCGTTACCGTTGCGGTCGTTATGATAGCGGCGGGTGTTATCGCATATTCTGTCATCAACAGCTTCGTAGGACCGCAGAGCCATAATTCAAATGTACTGGTGCAGAATTTTGTCGGACAGAGCTTTGCAAGAGTACGTCAGGAATACAGCGATAAGCTGACCTTTAATGTCAAGGAAGAGTGGAGCACCGATTATCCCGAGGGCGTTATCGTGGAGCAGTCGGTAACAAATAAGACCGTGCGTACAGGTTTCTCACTGGATATAACTGTCAGCAAGGGTCCGAGAATGATCGAGGTCCCCGATATGACGAAGAAGTCTGAGAGCGTTGCCGTGAGCGAGCTCAAGAGCGCGGGCTTCATACCGCTGACCAAGGAAATGTATGATCCTACCGGTGAGATACCCGAGGGCATGGTCATCAAGACCGAGCCCGAGGCAGGCAAGCTCCATGCGGCAGGCTCGCAGATCAGCGTATTCATAAGCCAGGGTCAGGTGGAAAGCCAGGTAAGAGTTCCCAATGTTGTCGGCATGACACAGGAGAAGGCTATCAAGGCTATAACCGAGAACAAGCTCACAGTCAGCGTTGTTGAAGTTAAGCAGGAGGGCAACAAGGGCAAGGTAGTTGACCAGAATACACCTGAGGGCGATTTTGTGAACAAGGGCACAGAGATCACTATATTTGTTTCAACAGGTGAGGTCGATCCTACCGAGATAAGAATACCCGTTCCGATGCCGGAGGGTGTCCGCGGTTCTTATACTATCCTTGTATACCGTGACGGTACTGTTGTTGAAACTCAGAAGGTAGATGAAGCACTCACGGTCGCGGGCTCTAATGTAAATGTTGTTGTCTCGGGCAAGAAGAAGGAGACTATCACTATCAGCATCAGAAACGATACAAGCAATAAGACCGTAAATAACTATGCAACATACAATATCAATTATGATACCGGCGAGGTCAAGATCGACGGCTCCGCTAAGACACAGGAGCTTCTGAGCATCACGCCTACTACCACTACGACCACTGCTGCTACATCGGCTTCGACCACGGCAGCAGCTACTACAGCTGCCACGACAGCCGCGACGACTCTTCCTACCACCGCAGCGCCCGAGGAGCCTTCCAATGAGGAGGTCACCGACGAGCAGCAGGGCGGCGAGCAGGAAAACGAGGATTGATCGCACTGTATGGATAAGGGTATCATTACAAAAATCATCGGAGGCCTCTACACCGTGGAAGCCTCCGACGGTGTTTATGAATGCAAGGCAC